>JBBJNV010000004.1 GCA_037721215.1 Gemmatimonadaceae bacterium | reverse complement strand
AATGACGCGTTTCCCGCCTCCCTTGGTGGCCCGCCGGCGCTGCGCGGGCTGGTGATTGCTGTCGTTGACGAGGCAACCACGAAATTCGCCGGGTTAGCGAGCGGTGAGCTCGACATGGCGGGCATCTCGCCGACGATGGCGGGGTTGGCGAAGCGCGATGCGACGCTCCGCGTGGTGACGTATCCGATCCCCTTCGGTGTCGGACTATTCTTCAACACCACGCGCCCGCCTTTCGACGACGCACGCGTGCGACTCGCCGTCGCACGGTCGATCGATCGCTCTCGCATCGTCGAGATCGCGCTCGCCGGATTCGGCACTCCCGCATCGACACCCGTGCCACCTGAAAGCCCACTCGCCTGGCGTGAAGCGCCGCGGCAGAGCGACACGCTGCGCGCCGACTCGCTGCTGGAAGCGGCGGGCTGGCGGCGCGGTGCCGACCGACTGCGCGTGCGCGGCGGTCAGCGCTTGCGGGCCGAGTTGCTCACGGTCGGCACCGGCGACAACGTCGTCGAGCAGCTACTGCAGGCGGATCTCGCTGCCCGCGGAATCGAGTTGCGCATCCGGCAGACGGAGATGGGCACCTTTCTCACAACCGCGCGCGCGCCGGACAAACGATTCGACCTGCTGCTCGCCGGAATCCCCGGCGATCTCTCGCTGTCTTACCTCGACGCGCTCTTTGCAGGACGACAGCGGGGAAGCGCTCTTGACTACACCGGCTACCACACGGCCGCACTGGATGCTCTGCTCGACGGTGCGCGGAATGCTGCGCCTGGTGTAGCGGAGCGTGGTGCGTGGCGCGACGTGCAGGCAGCACTCGATACCATCGCGCCAGCAACGTGGATCTATCACGCACGCGGACTTCAGGGGGTCTCGCGTCGCGTGCGTGGCGCCAGCATGGACCTGCGCGGCGAGCTCGTGACGGTTCGCGACTGGACGCTCGCGCCATTTGGCACCCGATGAGCATTCTCATCTCCGCGGAAGATCTTCTCGCTCGTCGTGGCGTTGCCACAGGTGCGCTCGCACCTCTCGCGGCGGGCTTGCGCGCCGAGCTGGAGCCCCTCGTCGCGCATCCGCCGGAGGTGCCGACGTTGAAAGCGGATCTGTCTCGCGCTGCTGGACGCTGCGCGTACGACGGCGCACTTCTCACCTACGATCCACGGACCACGACCGATGTGTTCACGCTGCTTGTTGCTCGATTGGTGCGACGTCTTGCATCACGGCCCACAGAAATCCGACTAGTTAACGAGCGACCGCTACGACAGCGATCTGTGGTCGCTTGCGATACGATAAATGATTGAAGCGCTGATGTAGTCGTTGCTGAGCTTTCCACGCGTGCACGATTACGCCTGGTGATTGCCCCTGCTGTCTTCGCTTGAGCTCGACTCCGGTCTGCGGTCGATGACGGTAACTCCACGCTGCCTGCACGAGCACGTGGCGGCAGTGACTGTTGCCGGCCTTGGTGATTGAGCCGAGTCGAGTGCGGTCGCCACTCGAATCTTCTCTTGATACGAGACCCAGGTAGCACGCGAGTTGAGAGGGACGCTCGAATCGTCGCCAATCGACAATCTCTGTAGCGAGTACCATTGCTGAATGAAGCGATATCCCGCGGAAGCACTGCAGTCGCTCGACCATCGGCGCAATGTGCGGAAGCAGTGCGTGCTGCTCGATCTGACGGCGCGCCAGGAACTTGAGGATGTAGTGGCGAGACTTGAGGATCTCCTTCTGAACCGTTTCTCGGCAGCGCACTACGTCACGAACTCGCTCGTCGCTCTCGCTCGGAATTCGCACCGCAGTGAGCTCACCCGCTCGATAGAAGCGAGCGAGGTCGGCGGCATCTCTCTTGTCGTGTTTTCTCTGGACACCCGGTCGCTTCGGAAGGAGTGAGGGGGCGATGACTTCGCACTCGTAACCCCACTCTCTCATCGGCACGGTGAATCACATAGCCTGCACCGCTGGCTTCGTAGCACGCGTGAATCGCTCGCATGTGGCTCTGGCGACTCCGGTTCACACCGAGGAGCTAATCCACGGATAAACCGGAGGCCAGCCCAGTCATATTTTCTAGGCCGGCAACCACATAACGAGTAGATTCAGGCTTCCTCAACCAACAGGCGACAATTCCATGCGCAATTCCGGCAAAGCCCCAACGATGGTGGTTTGGATTATCTGTCTTGTGCTCTATTTGGTAGCGCTTGCCGCCCAATTTGGCATCGTCACAATTGATTCGCAAATTGCCGTTTGGTCATGGATTATTGGTCTCGGGCTTCTGCTAGTCGCTTGTCGTGTGCGAGGGCTGTAGAGTCGCTGCAGTTTTTAGTGCAACAGCGGCCAAACAATTCATTCATGCTGCCTAACCTGTGCTGCTGCAGACAAGGCCGCTGAGGTAGCGAACGCTACGCGTTCGCACGTGATGGATGGCCTTGCAGCAGAGCTAGAGCGTTGATATGACTGGGCTGGTGTCAAGAGTTCGTTTGGATTGTGGTGTTGCATTTGGTCATGGAACGACGTGGGCGCGAAGCAGCATCGACGGTTAATCCTGATGATATGCGCCGATTACCGAATTGCTCCGGCAGAGCGGCAAGAATTGGATTCGTCGGGAGCTGGCTCATTCCAGACTCGGGGATCCCGCTGCTGATAACTGCACGGGCCGCATAACGCGCACGGTGTTCACCACCAACACCGCATCGAGCTAGCGCCCCGATCAGAATGACTGCAAACTCTCTTAGGAGCTAGATACGAGACGGCTACAAACATGGTTTGTAAGTGACGGGGGCTTCATCGATGCGTCGGAAGGTCGTGCTCAGCTGGAGCGGCGGTAAGGACAGCAATCTCGCGCTGTCAGCGTTGCGCGCTGATGATCGATACGAGGTTGTCGGGCTTCTCACGAGCATCACGACGGGCTACGACCGCGTCAGTATCCACGGCGTGCGTCGGGAACTCGTGGAGGCACAGGCTGCGGCGGCTGGTCTGCCACTCTTTGAAGTGACGCTTGAGCCGTTGTCGTCGAATGCGGCGTATGAAGCAGCATTTGCGAACGCCCTGGCCAAGCTGCGCGTGGCGGTTCCCGAAGTACAACTCATTGCGTTCGGCGACCTGTATCTGGAGGATGTACGGGCGTACCGCGAGCAATTGCTCGGTGGAACGGGCTTCGAGCCGCTGTTTCCGCTCTGGCACCGTGATACAACGCACCTCGCTGCTGACTTTATCAACGCTGGCTTCCGCGCCGTACTGGTCTGTGTGGACACGACGCAGTTGTCAGCCACCTTCTCCGGCCGCTCGTTCGACGGGACCTTACTCGCCGAATTGCCGGATAAGGTTGATCCGTGCGGGGAGGGTGGCGAGTTCCACACCTTTGTCTGGGACGGTCCGCACTTCGGGGACCCAATTGCGGTACGCGTAGGTGAAACGATTATTCGCGACGAGCGCTTTGCTTACACTGAGCTCATGCCGGGCGGCGCGTCGTCAGGAAGCGAACGTCTGAGCAGCCGGGGAGATAGGTAACAGAAGTGTCCAGCAACATAGGTAACACTTTTGGGGTTTACCCACGGATGATGTAATCACGCTCATTCAGCGTGGCAATGAGTACGGTGTTGAAGTAAATGGACCAGACGCCGTCCTCAGTTTCTTCAAGTCCAATGTGGTGGTTGACCAGCGAGTTCGCGATGTAGAGAAGCTTGTGGTTGAACCGGAACGTTCCGCCGGTTGTGATCTTCTGATGTGGAGCGATTACAGCGCCACTAATGAAGTCGGCGTTGACGCCCTGACCAGATTGCGGAAGAAGCACAAAGACTTTGCCCAAGCATTAGCAGATTTTGCCGAAAGTCAGTTGGCCGGTTAAGAACCACCCAAGAGAGAGTCGAACTTTAACTTGCGCTGCCCGGCGCACACAGTAGCGCGACGCCTTTTACTCCTAGGAGAGCCGTGCGGCTTGAATGACTTTCAAGCCGCACAGGCTCCCTTGTGCTTTGTGAGATTAGTGACTGTTTAAAACACACGTCCCGCTTGACCATTTTGAGCATGGGCAAGGACACTACAACTTATCACTCTTTCCACAGACGACCTCGTTCTTCGACAACCGGCCGGCGACCCCGCGTGCGTCCTTCAGAAAAGACGTCATTTCGGTGTACTCGAGCTCGGAGACGAGGTTTCCGCGATCATCGATCGCCTTGGCATACTCTTCGATGGCGACACGAATACCACGCCGCTATTCCTAACGGCCGACAGCGACTTCTGTCAACCGCGTCTTGAGCACGGCATGATTGGCGCGAACGATGAACTCCAGCACCTGTCGAATCGATGACTCGTTGAAAACGTGAGCTTCTGGAATGAGTCGCTTGAGGAGCGGCAGTGAACCGATGTTCTTGCGCGCGAGGCGCGTGAGATAAGCGGGCGCAGCGACCGGTATCTGCCCGATGTCATCGTGGCCATTCACCAGGACGCGGAGATTCGCTGAGCCCGGCGCGCCTTCGAAAATGCATTCGAGCTTTGACTTGAACCGGGTGTCGGTGACGACGAAGTAAACCGTCTGTTCTTCGAGCAGCCGTCGCACTTCCAAGAAGAGATCTTCACACATCGCAAGGATCATCACCGGCACGCCGATCGCCTGTGCGATGCCACGCGCCTCCTCCGCGTGCGCGGATGTCGTCACGACACAGTCGGCGCGGCGAGCGTCGACGGGCAGGCCATTCCCGGTAGTGTCCAGATCGAGCGCGGTCACCTCCATTCCGTAGTCGCGCTCGAGTTCGTCGGAAACCGAAAAGAGCTGATCGTCGTTGCACTCGATGACAGCTGCCCGCAATCTCAGAGTGTCGATGGAACGGTGGACGCGGTTCGAGAATTCGTGCGCCGGCACGCCGTTCCGGATCGCCTCCGCCAGCATGTCGACCAGCCATGTGGAATGGGCGAAAGGGAACGACTTGTCGACGCCGCCAGGCGACGAGACATAGATGCCCGATCGCGGTCGCAGCTCGACCATTCCCCGATCCTCGAGGACTCTGTACGCAGCGAGCGCAACCCGTGGGTCGACCGAGAACTCTCGACCCACTACGCGAGTACTTGGCAGCCGGTCGCCGTACCTTAGCAGGCCGAGGTGAAGTCCGCTCGAGACACGCTGGGCAAGCGCCGCAACTACCCGTCGGCGCCGGGCACCCGCCTTGTCGCTCAGGTCATCAGCAAGCTTCATGAGTATGTCCGGTTAGTTGGGAACGCGATCGACTGGGGCTCAAGCGGCAGAACCGTCAACTGCGGTTTCGCGTCCGGGAACTACGGCCATATTCGACGTGATTACAACAGAAAGTATCTCACGAGCGGACTCCTGAGAAAAAACTCGGTCTTCCGGCAGCACGCGTTGGAGGAGTCTGTCGTCGTCGACGCGCGCGCGTGCGGCACGTGTGATGTACACCGGGGCGTCGTGGGGAATGACAGTTACGTCGTCACGGCCAATCACCAGAGCGTGAAATCCCGCGGCGCCGCTGACGGACTCGAAGATCCGGTGAAGCTTTTTCTCGAATCGCGCATCGACGACGACGAAATAAACTGCGCAGGAGCGAAGCAGCCGCGCAATCTCGGCATAAATATCAGTGCGAAGACTCACCGCGATCCACGGCCGCCCGACCCTCGCCGCCAACTCCTTGACCTCGCCAGCGTGGAAGTGCGTCGTCACCAGAATGGCGGCTCGTTTCAGCGTATCGCCGGGCGTCCGTTCAGCGAGCAGCTCGTCTACGTTCGCGCTGTCGGTTTCGAATCCGTAGTCTGACCGCATTTCCGCGGAAAGCGCGCCGAGCTGGTCGTCATTGCACTCGACGCAGAGTGCGCGCAGCCCGTCGGTGGACAATCGGCCTCTGAACCAGTCTGCGAACCGCGGTGCCGGAATTCCCATCGCGATTGCGCGCGTGACTACATCGACCGCCCATGATGCGGGCGGCGACAGCCCAGGAAGCCCCTGCGGCTTCGCGCCGAAAAATATTCCGGAGCGCTGACGAAGCTCGACGATTCCTTCCCGCTCCAACTCGCGATATGCCTGGAGGAACCACACGCCGATCGACACCCATCTCGACAGCGATTTCATTGGCGCTTGGGAGCCGGATACCAGGCTCGAGGATTCCCAGGTGGAACCCGCTGAAGAACCGCTGCCGCAGTTTACCGGCGATGTCCGTGTGTTTCGGCGTCAATCCTCTTTTCCCTCGCGCACCCGGTGAATAAGCGCCCCCGTGGACCGAAGCCAGGCTAAGTCCGGCCCTCATCCGGGTGCTCCTCCGCGGCCCGGCTCGGAGGTAAAGAATATATGTCATTGTCGACTATTGCGGCGAGAATCTGTGTACCAGCGGCCGGCGATGCACACAGCTGGTGCATATTTGAATGATGCAGTACGGCCCACGAAATGCGTAAGGTCAATCAGAAGCCGACTGAACCCGGCGACGCGGCAATACGGTCGCGTCGCCGTCTGATCGCAGGATAGACAAGGAGCCGAAAGATGAGAAGACTTAGACAACGATCTGACACGATTGCGCTTGCTGCGATCGCGGCCATTGCGTTCGCGGCGAACGGCGCGTCAGCCCAGAACGGAATGACCGAGGCGAGCGCACTGCTGGCCACGGCGGCCCAGGAATCCGGCCGGCCTGCGTACTCGCCGGCGACGGCAGTGCGGTTCAAGGCAAGCGACAACGTCTTCGTCAAAAGCGCCCTCGAAGTGAACTTCACCTATCGGGCGGCATTCGTGACCCTGCCGCTGTTCCGCGGGCTCTCGCCGCGGAACGAGCCGGTCTACTACATCATCACCGACGCCTCCGACTTTGATGTCGCGAGCAGGATGGGCATCAACTATTCGCCCAAGATGCGCCACGCAGTCGGAGACGGCGCCCAGCGGGTTACCCTCGACGCGGGCGTCATGCGCTTCCGCGGCAACGTTGACTTCGGGCCGGAGCATCTCGTCATCCCTGGGTCGCAAACTGCTCCGTTCCCGCCAAGAGTAGCCAAGGCGGGCGCTGTCGGTGATGCAGAGTGGTCGTCGATGGCGGTGCTGCCAAGCGGCGTCGTGCTGAACGTGCAGATGGTTCACAACTCATCTGGCACCCACGATCGCACGAAGTCGATCGACCTCCAGAAGCGTACCGTGACTTTGTCGCTGCTCGACGGATTTCAAGGTGGCAAACAGTACTATTACCATCTGGTCACCGACGTTTCGGAGGAGCTGCCAGCCGCGCTCGAGAACGGAGTACATACACCTCGTCTCGCCAAGGTACTGGGATACGGCCTGTCTCGGCCGTCAGACCGGTCTGCGCTTCTCGGATTTTCTCCGGTACTGAACGGGATTACCGACACAAAGACACGGATGGACCAGGGCTTCGCCGCCTCGATCGCCAATGGAGGAATCGATCCGATCAACGTCTTCCCGATCGACCCTGACAACAGCAACCGCTCGCAGTCGAACAACTACAGCCCTCTCTGGGACGCTCACGTGAACATGTGGACGCCCGCGGCGATCAGCAACGGGAGAGCGCGGCGGATCACTTCCTTTGCCGATCTGGAGGGCTTGGTCAAGGCCGGGCTCGTCACCAGTGCAAGCATCAATCCGCCTGGACCAGGCAACAGCTTCGTCGCTGGATTGAGGCCGACCAAAGCGATCATCAACTGCCCCGTGATCGCTCAGCCTAACCTGCCACCGCGGTAACCTGGCCCGCGTCATTGGGCACAAGCTGTCTGCTGGTGCCCGATGGCAATAGCGGCGCGCTACGGGAACATTCCGCAAACTTGCCATGCCGCGTCCTATATCCCTTATTGCCGACTCAGCAACAGCTTGATGCGATGAGTTTAGACGAGTTAATCAAGCTTTACAGTCAGGCCGAGCAAGTATACCGCACCGACATCTAACACACCCTGATGCCGACAATCGATTTAGGGTTGCTGGCTACGCTCGCGATCCCCCGGTGTCAGGATTGTTGTCGCATGGATCGCTGTTGGTTGAGCGATCACTCGGTACTAGAACTGGGGGGTCAGAGGAACTGTGAATGCGACCGTATAGTCCTGCCTTCAAGATTCGGATGGTGCGTCGGTTGGTGGGTCCCGAGGGGATGAGTGCGAATGCGCTGGCGCGGGAAGCGGGTATCAGCCAGTCGAACCTCTCGCGCTGGCTACGCGAATCGCGTAACGTCGGCGATAAGGACCCCTCATCCAAACGGCAGTGGACCGGCGCCCAGAAGCTCAATGTGCTGACGGCGGCACAGGGATTGAGCGAGAGTGAGCTCGGCGCCTTGCTGCGACGCGAAGGATTACACGAAACGGACCTGACGACGTGGCAAGCCGCGGCCGAAGCGGCGCTCACTGAGCCGGGGCGCGGCGCCGTGCGTTCGGTCGAGCAGCGCCGCATTCTGGAACTCGAGCGCGAGTTGCGCCGCAAGGATGCTGCCTTAGCGGAGACCGCGGCGCTCCTAGTGCTGAAAAAAAAGCCCAGGCGATCTGGGGGGACGGGGACGAGTCCACGGACCCGAGACACGAGCCATGATTCACGAGTGGATCGACGCCGCGGTACGGGCGGGAGCCCGGCGTGGTCCTGCCTGTCAGCTGCTCGGGCTCAGCGTCCGCACGGTCGAGCGATGGCGGACCGGCCACGTGGTGATGCCCGTCATGGTCCACATCGCCCTCCGGCGAACACGCTCACCCGCGCGGAACGTGACACCATCCTCGCCGTCGTGAATTCGGCGGCCTACCGCGACCTGTCCCCGCATCAGATCGTGCCGCGCCTGGCGGACGCTGGACGCTATCTCGCGTCGGAATCGACGATCTATCGGATCTTGCGTGAGGAGCGCCTGCTTCTATCGCGGGCGAGCGAAGGCGCCAGTGCGCCGACCGCCGCGCGCGCATGTCAGTCCCCGAAGCGCGCTGGTTTCCACTATTTGGCGGCAGCGTGTAACAGCCAGCCATTGGGGTCAACCTGCACGCCGGTAACTGGCCCTGATGTCTTGAAGCGAAATACTTCACTGCGTGCGTTCACCTGCACTCGCTGCGACGAGGTGGTGCCGGCGGCGGAAACGGCTAGCTCCAGGGGAAAGCGGAAGGTGGGCCATGCCGCTTTCTGGGTCTGATTGACCGTAACAACCGCCTCGCGGGCGGCCGCATCGTAGCTATGGGTGACCGCCAGTATGGGATGGCCGGGACGATAGACCCACTGCTGAAAGAACCAGCCCAGATCGCGTCCGGATTCTTCCTCGAGAGCGCGCTGCAGGTCGGGGGTGCGTGCATTGCCGTGGGCGAAGCGGCGATAATATCGGCGGATCCCCGAGAAGAAGACTTCATCGCCCAGCAAACCGCGTAGCATATGAAGAACGGCGCCGCCCTTGTTGTAGGAATTTGCATTGAGCAAAGCCACCAGGTCGTTTTTGGGTACCGCGGTGGTGTCGACGATGGCGAGGTCGGTGACTGGTGATTTGAGGTAACCCTGCCAGGACTCGGTGGTCAGTTGCCGGAAGCGGGCGAGGCCGTCGGCGCGTTCAAAGAACTGGTTGCCGAAGTAGGTGGCGAAGCCTTCGGAGAGCCAGAGGTGGCTCCAGTGTCCGGGTGTCACGGCATCGCCGAACCATTGGTGTGCGATCTCGTGCGAGACGGTTGATTCCGCCAGCGTGTTCTTGCTGAGCGCAGTCTCCGAATAGAAGATGGCTCCGGCGTTCTCCATCCCGCCAAAGCGAGTCGCGGACTGGACATTGGCCAGCTGCGGGTACGGGAAGGGCGCCACCAGGTTGGCGAAGTGTGCGATCATCTGGCCGGAGCGGCGGAAGATGTTAGCGTTGTTGAGGCTGTCCTGGGGGAACGCATAGTAGCTGACCGGTACACAGCCGTTGTGAGGGGGGGCAGCCCCACCTGGCGCGCAGCGATCGGTGACGCCGATGGCGAAGTCGGCCGCACCGATGACCATGAGATACGCCGGAATGGGCTGGTCGATCCGCCACTTCCAGGTGCGCTTCTGCTCGGTGAGGGCCGCGCCTTCCATCAAGCCTGTGCGCACTCCGTTGGCAATGACTTCCCAGGCTGCGGGGGCGGTAACCGTGTAGTCGACTGTGGCCTTGTCGCTGGGATGATCGATGACCGGAAACCAGAAACGCGCGCGATCGGGCCAGTTGTCGGCGAAGGCGCCGCGCGCTCCGTGCACGTTATTTCGAATGATGAGGCCATCGTCGGGCTCGCCGTCGTAGAGCACGGTAACGTGCAGCGTATCTCCCGGGCGCGCATCGTGTAGCGGGAAGTGAATGCGGGCGGAATCCTGGCGGAAGGACACTGCCCGGACGCTCGCGCGGCGCGCCTGAGTGGTCACGGTGCGCACGCGCAGGCCGGTAAGATCGAGCCAGACCGAATCGAGTGGAGCTGTGATCAACAGATCGGCGCGGGTACTGGCGGTGATGTGCTTGCCGGTGTCGGGCAGCTCGATCGTGATGGCGTAGTGGATGGCATCGACCCCGGATTGGTATGGTCCGGCCGGCGGCACGATGCCGACCCGTGTAGCCCGCGGCTCCGGGAGATCGAGGGGCGGAACCCTGACCCTTCCGCCGCATCCGGCCAAAACTGTGAGCGCGGCGATGATGGCGGTTGCCTGTGTGCGAATCATTCGGCTTCCTCTTTCATAGTGAAAGCGGGTCCCGACGCTTGGATTCAGACGCGTCAACCCACTTTGGACAATCTGCCCAGGGCCAGGGAATTCAATCGCTCCGGTGGGAGTATGCGGCGCGCAGCGGAGGGCGGCAACCGATCTCCGGCGCGGGACCCGCGACAGGCCGAGCACTAGCATAGCCATGGGAAGTGCCGACGTGCCGGAGTTCACACCCACACAAAAAGTTGCGCCGGTATACGCCGCAAACGCGTTCTCGAACGACGCAGTTTGCGGTCCCCTCGGCAGCACGCTGCTCGCCGGCATTTCGGCCTTGGTCCACAGGATGATCGAAAGGCGTTTTTATGGGACGACAAGCTGCGCGAACTCAACCAAGTGTGCCCGCGCACTCGAACGATCGTTGAATCCGGCGGGCGAGAGTCGGTAGCGACGGCTACGCCGTCGCATCCGTTTGCCCCGCTCGCGGGTTAACTCGCGCGTTTAGACATCAGAACGAGACGATGCCCGCTGAACCAATCGAAACGAAGCAACCGGGGGGCAGAGTGCGCCGGTGGATTCACCGGGGGTTCCTGCTTTGGGCCTGCGTATCAACATTGTGGCTCGCCAACTCCGTGCGAACTCAGGGCGTTGGCGATGACCTCATGCGAAGCGGGGAAGGAGTGTCCGTCATCGATGGCTCAGAGGCGTTGGAGTTCCTGCCCACCTCGGCGATTGGCCGGGCTGGTCTCGTCTTCCTGTGCGGGTCCGGAATTTCCGCACGGGCATACGCACCTCTGCTACGGCCAATCGCCAAGGCTGGATACTCCGTGTTCGTTGTCAGGCTCCCGTATAGATTCGCTCCCTTTGCGTCACACAAGGAGGAGGCAATAACCCGGGCCCGGCGAGTGATCGCAACGCATCCCGAGCTGGGACACTGGGTGATAGCTGGCCATTCCCTTGGAGCTGTCCTCGCTGCGCGCCTTGCTCAGGCCGATCGACGAACGACCGCCGCGTTGGTGCTGGTCGGTACAACTCATCCAAAACAGGACGACCTTTCGTTTCTCTCGATTCCCGTTACGAAGATCTACGCCACGAATGACGGCGTTGCGCCTGTGGATCGAGTCCTGGGAAACCGGAGGTTACTCCCGGCACGGACTGTCTGGGCCGCAATCGAAGGCGGCAACCACTCACAGTTTGGTCACTATGGCCATCAGCTCTTTGACGGGACGGCGACCATCAGTCGTGAGGCACAACAGGCGACCACACGCGGGAAGCTGCTCGAAGTGCTTGGCGGGGTTGCGCGATGACTCAACTTTACCAGGGCAGAAGTTAGCTTTTTTCCCCGTGCGATACGAATTGCCACAAGCAACCTGGGCAAGCCGGCTTGTTTCAAGCGAACCTCGCCGAGCAACGCCATGAAGACCGAATAATCGACGAGTGGGGAGAGATATTTATTCAGCGTCGTGTTGATGCTACTGGACGACCCCCCTGCGGAATCGCGCCTGTGCGGTGTCGATGTAGGCGCGGTACCCCTCGGGGTCGATAAACGGGTCCGCCGGGTTCTTCGCCGTGTCGCGTGCGACGAACTTGCGGTACCTGCCCCACTGTCTCGCATGCGAGCTCACCCAGATGTCGGCGGGGAGGCTACGCAGCACGCGGAAGCTGCGCTCGATGTCGGCCCCTTGTTCTGGATACCCCATCCCTTGAAGCACGATCAGGCTGCAGGCACTCACGACGTTCAGCACGCGGTCACCGTCGCGGACGGGGAACGACCACGAGGTGCAGCCGCGCGTGTGGCCGCCGGTGACGTGCGCGGTGAGCGCGCTCGGGCCGACACGGATCGTGTCGCCGTCCTCGAACCGGTGGTCGACGCGCGCGGCCGGGTAGCTGATGATCCCGATACGGATGAGGGCCCTCAACGGCAGGATGATGTCGGGGTCGTCACCGCCGGAAGCGATTGCGTTCGCGCTCGCTTCGCTGGCCCACAACTCGGCGCCGGACGCCTGCTGGAGCGCCGCCAGCCCGCCCGCGTGGTCGAAGTGCGGCTCCGAGTTCAGGAGCACTTTGACGTCCTTGATGTCGAAGCCGAGCTTTGAGATGCTCGCCATGATCATCGGCGCGGTGCCGGGATAGCCACCATCGAGCACGACGTGGCCATCGGGCCCGGTGATCAGGAAGGCCGCGGCGTCGTTCGCGCCGACGTAGTAGAAGTTGCCGGCGATGCGGAACGGTTCGGCGGGCTTCTGCCCGCCGCGGTCCGAGTCGGCCTTCCATTTCCTACCGAGAAACACGGCGAGGGCGGCCACGAGTCCGAGCAGGACCAGCCGCCTGCGCCGCTTGATAAGGTGGCGGAAGCGTCGCCCTCCGATTATTGGATTGCTCTACTCATCGTAACGACAAAGTACTCTATGATTCAAAGTATTGTCAACAGCCGTGGGGTCGTCCTTCAGGTCGTCGCTATCTGGTCAGCTGCCAGCGGAACGCGGGCTAGAGAAAAATTGAAGCAGATTAGAGAGCAAAAACTTGGGTGTTCGGCTGCGGGGGCTCGCATTCCCCCCTGACCCGAAAGACGCATTGTGAACGACCCACACGACCTGAACGCTTTGTTCAAGCACAGGAAGACGACTACGAGCAAGCGCTCTCCGAGACCGTGGGCGGCCGCGCCGGTTTATATCGAGAGGATGCATAACAACCGGTTGCAGCGTACGGGCCGCTGCGCGGCCCGCGCTGAACCGCAGCTCACTGTGTTCCTGCCGAGCGGACATATACGCCGTCCATGAAGTCGGCCAAACCCATCACAAAGTTGTACCGGACGCTCAGCGAATCGCCGCGCAGAGTGCCGGTTGCCTCCCACGGTCCCGCTGTATTGGAACCATTGAAATTGAAAGTAATCAGCGAGTCGGCGCGCGAGTACTTTCCGGGATACTCGAAAAAGCCGAATCTAGCACTCGAAAATTGCAACCCGAGCGCGCCATCCTCGTAGAGGATGTAGCGTGAGGCGAGTCTCGAACCATGGTAAGGGGAAAAAAGGCCGTAAATAGAACCCGGATCTTCGTAGATCACGCCCGCGCGGGAAAGAGCCGGAAAACCGGGCGGCAGAGCCGGCGGGGCAGACGGGGCAGTCGGGGCAGTCGGCTGGGAAACCAGCGGTGGGGCTGCGGGCTCGACTGGCCGAGTTGAATCTGTGCAGGCCGTCGAAAGGCTGATGAGGGCACTCAGCCCCACGGCAAGGGAAGAAGAGAACGTCATGAGGAGGCTCCTTGGGCAGTGTGAATCCCCAAACCTCACGCGCCGCGCTCATTCCGCACTCAGAGCTAGATCAGAGTTCAATCAGATTTCACACAGATGTTGCTTGCGAGGGGCTTTTCGTGATGCCTCCGGGGCTGGCACCCTAGTTTAAGCACGTGACCAAAGCGCCAAGGCGCAGTTCACAACTATTAGATGCTAGCGTTCGCAGCAGGACACGGCGTTCCCAGTCGAGCAGGTCGCACTGATGTCCATGGCCGAGGTGTTCGTCATGCGCGACGGCAAGATCGCTGAGCGCCGCGCCGGGGTGGTTGTTGTTTTAGGAGAACGACTACCGCTGAGCGATGGCACGCTTGCCCGATGAATCCTGTGCGGCCCCGCTTCTGTTCAGCCCCTGCGTCTTGACAAATCAAGAAATGTTGTTGTATCATGGCGACATGACCGCTACTCGTGCTCGCGACCTCGATCGCGCCGTCGGACTTTTTCATGCACTGTCCGATGCGACGCGCCTGGCTGCACTCGATATGCTGCGCAACGGCGAGAAGTGCGTGTGCGAGCTCCAGGACCAGCTCGATGTCGCGCAGTCCCGGCTTTCGTTTCACCTGAAGGTCTTGAAGGACGCGGGGCTTGTCGAAGATCGTAAGGAAGGACGCTGGTCGTACTACACCATTGTGCCGAACGCGCTGGACGAAGCGCATGACCTTGTCATCAACTTCCTTCCGAAGAGCGTCGGCACGGGCAGAACGCTCCGCGTGGTAGCGGGTTCCATCAGAAGCACCACAAAATCCTGTTGCGGCTGACAACAATTGAAACCGTTTTTTCTTGTTCCAATCATCAACATTTCTTGATTAAAGGATGGAATACATGACGACATCAGCTGAAGATCTCACCACAGTCGTTCGCGAGAAGTACGGCGAGGCCGCACGCAGAGCCGCCGAAGGCGCAAAAGCCTCATGCTGCGGGCCTGTCAACTCCTGCTGCGGAGGAGATGCGTTCAACGGTACGACTGACCCGATCACCTCGAATCTCTACGCAAACGGCGAGACCGATGAGCTACCGTCCGCGGCAGTTCTCGCATCGCTCGGCTGCGGAAACCCGACGGCGCTCGCACAGCTCGAAGAGGGAGAGGTTGTGCTCGATCTCGGATCCGGCGGCGGCATCGATGTAATTCTCTCGGCACGAAGAGTCGGCGACACCGGCAAGGCGTATGGCCTGGACATGACTGACGATATGCTCGCCCTCGCAAGGCAGAACGCGGCAGACGCAAACGTGACGAATGTCGAGTTCCTGCGAGGCCAGATCGAGTCGATCCCGCTGCCGAACAATTCAGTCGACGTAATTATCTCCAACTGCGTGATCAATCTTTCGGGAGACAAGCGGACTGTGCTTGCCGAGGCATTCAGGGTGCTGAAGCCCGGCGGCCGCTTCGCGGTGAGCGATGTCGTCGTACGGGGCGAGACGCCGCCGGAGGTACGAAAGAGCATGGAGCTCTGGATAGGCTGTGTCGCAGGCGCGCTGGAAGAGCAGGAATTTCTTTCTCTTCTCACCGAAGTGGGATTCGAGAATCCAAGTATCGAGCCTACGCGAATCTATGAGGCACGCGACGCCGCAGCCTTTCTCGCTGGAACCGGGCTCAATGTCGAAACCGTTTCGGCTCAGATCGACGGAAATTTCATGAGTGGATTTATCAGAGCGACGAAACCCGGGGGATCTGCAAAGCCAAAGAATGCCGCCACGGCACTCCAGCCGGCTTCTACTTCTCCTGCAGCAATACCGGCAGCGCCTTCGAATACCCGGGAGCAGTGAGCTGCAATGAGCTCCCAACGCCGCCCACCGTTGTGTAGTTCCCCTGAAAGCTGCCCGCAACGGTTTTACCCTCGTACACCATTCCGCTGAACGCCAGGGTCAGGGCCGGACGCTGATAGCTCCCCGCAATCGTGATAGGCACCGACGCCGCAGCATTCGTTTCCTTCATCGTTCCGCTGCCAGTCACCGCACCATTCCCCGCCTGGCTCAGCGTGAACGCCAGCGTAACCGGGTTGGCTCCTGTGCTGCTCCCCGTCCACTCACCGTTGACCGAAGCAAGAATGTCTTCCAGAGACCGGTTGATGTCCTCTTCAGTCGGTCCGGAGCAGGCGGCCAAAAACAGACTTCCCAGAACAGCAGCGCGGAGTGAAACAGTCCTTATGACATTCATTCGTCGAGATCCAAAGTGGAGGTGAGGAGCACAACGGTGTTAGCGCGGCGGCTTCTGTCCGTTGCACTCATACCATCAAACTAATTCGACTCTGCCGTCGCGAAATGCCAGCCCCCAGTCCCGGAATGCCTGGTGAGCGAGCGTCCGGGAAGCGTGAAAAGCAGATTGCAGGTGGAACCGCCGTCGCAGGACTCATGCGGCTCAACGACAAGATCCGGTCGGCGGCATTACCGCAGCGGGAACAATGAAGCTTGCGCAATACGGCGAAGCCCGGAACCCCGTTACCGTGCAGGACCTGCTCCACCGCATCGAGCATCAACCGCTCTGCACTGGCGCAGCAACGAAATACCTGACAGGACAAAGGTCGCGGTCTGCAGAACGGCGCTGAGCAGATCGAAACTGGCCTTGGCGCGATAGACAGAAAACGGGTCAAAGATTGCCCGCGTATGCGCCTGAGGCCAGCGTCTCGCCGATTCCTTTATCTCGAATGGACGCTCCGCTGACCGCTGTCAATGGACGTAGACGATGCCGTAATCAGGCGCAGTCAAGCATCCAGCCGAGCAATAAGGGTACTCTCCCGCAGTCATGAGCCTGAGTGTCGCGGATCCGGTGGTCAGGTCCAGCGAGTCCACAACCTCATGGTTCTTGTCAAGGAGAAAAAGCATCCGGTGTTCCACACCTGACCAGCTGCCATCGGACGCCGGCAAGGCAGCTGACCGCGAGCTGGTGCCGCCAGCCTCTCGGCTCACTGAACAACAAGCCGGGCGTGGGCTCGCCACGGCCACACGCTAACTTCGAAAGGCGGTGGAAATCAACGTTCCTACAACGGCCGGAACCGCTACCGGTGCGGTCGCATCCTTTCGGGCAGCTCGGAACGCGCTCAAGTACTCGTCCCCGGATGAACGAGCCCGGTCTATCGAGGAGTTGAAGGGCGGACGACGCTCGCGACTGCGACAGTGAGCTTCATGTGTAATCGAATCCGGAATGTATTAGCTTAACGCGGATCACCCGCGCCCGGTGTGTACAGCGACTGGATTCGCGTCGCACGGAATATGTAGCCCGGGTTCCCGCCGATCTTCCAAATGACATTGCCCGCGCGATCGTACTCTTCCACGCTCCCGCCATTCCCGTAGGAGACGAGCATACGTCCGCCCGGCAGACTTTGTGTCGTTCCGCCGAGCAGCGCCACGGCGCCGGTGGAGGACGCAACTGACTGGGTCAGTTGCACGCTCCGGGAGCTTTCATCGAACCGGTACCGCTCGGCGCGGGTCTGCGACCTGTCGCCAAGGTTGTCCAGCAGGACGATCTCTCCCGCGCCGGTGGCCCGGACGCCATGCTGCCGGGCGAACAGCTGCCCGCCGGCAATTTCCGCTGTGAACTGATTTCGTAATCCCCCCATTCGCCACACGACAGCGCCCGTTCGCGTATCGATCTTCGTTATTTCGCTCAAGTTGCGGAACGACACAATGAGGTTCCCGGTGGGATCGAGATCAAAGGAGTTGCCGTGCGTCCAGTTGATGACGGTGCCCGCCCTGTCGGCCGGTTCGAGGGCGCCAAGCTCGGTCTCGAAGTGATCGAACGGACTCCAGTCGAACAGCAGCTCGCCGCTCGCGCTTACGTGCTGGATTGCGGTTCCCTGCACAGGTGTCTGCGCTGAGCGCCCCGACGCCGTGAGGTCCAGAGCGCGTGTCTCATCGCACAGCAGCCAGTAGGAGCCGTCACGGAGGGCGAGCAGGTCGTGCGGACGCGGCTCCAGTCCACGCCCGCAACGCAAAGTGCGTGTGATGTTCCCCAGCACGTCGACCTCGAGCCACGCGCCTGGCGCTCCACTTGTTGCGTTCGGCCGTGCTGCGTAACGGCCGTTCGGCTGCGGCTGAAAGTTCAGCCCCGGGCCGTTTGCAAACCGGTGGTACCATACCACGCGGCCGCTGTTGTCGATGACGATCCCGTAGCTGCCTG
Organism: Gemmatimonadaceae bacterium; assembly: GCA_037721215.1. NCBI lineage: Bacteria > Pseudomonadati > Gemmatimonadota > Gemmatimonadia > Gemmatimonadales > Gemmatimonadaceae > Gemmatimonadaceae bacterium. Next base: position 140,584 of record JBBJNV010000004.1, on the reverse strand, counting down.
CTGCAAACGCCACATAACCAGGCGAAGGATCGGCGCCTGACGCAGTGTACCTCGGCAGATCGGCCGGCAGGGATTCCGTAATGAGCTCGTGCGATTTGCCGGTGGTTGCGCCGCACGAGTTGACTGCGACAACCTGCATGCGATAGCTCGTCCATTCGAGAAGCCCGAGGACGGGGAGACTTACCGAAGGGCCGGACGCAACACTCGCAGAAGTCACGCTGTCCAGAGCCTGACCGACCGGGCCGAAGCGCACGCGAATGCTGTCGGTGAGTCGTACTTCGGCTACAGCGATTGCGCTCAAAACGTTAGCTGGATTGCGAACGACGCTGCTGGACGAAACCTCCGGGAGATCGCATGCGATGGGCTCAACAACCCCGTCGCAGGCCATCGTCCAAGCGCCTGCGACGACCAGAAGTCCTGCAACATTGCGGACGAACAGGTGCGGTCCTCTCGGACGGCTCCGCGTCGACCTTATGGCCGCCACGCCGGCTGGTAATGCGATCCGGTGGTGAAGCGAGTCAATTGCGTTCCGTCGGTGCGTACAGTGAAGATTCCATCTGAACCCGCGAAGAGAAGCCGCGCGCCGTCCGGCATCCATGCGGGATCGGCGCCCGTCGCTACTCTCGTCACGTTCGTGCCGTCGGCTTTCATGATTGCGATGTCTTTCTGGCCGCTGTAGCGATTTGTCTCGAAAGCGATCCAGAGCCCGTCCGGACTCCATGTGGCGTCACCGTCGAAAGACACATTGTCGGTAAGTCGCTTCAGCCCGGTGCCGTCCCTGTTCACGACGCACAGCTGGGAACTGGCCTGGATGATTTCGCAGTCGAACACCAGGAGCTTCCCATCGGGCGACCATGCGGGGTTGCGAGCCTCCTTGAAGCTTCCATCGGTCAGTTTTTTAAGATCAGATCCGTCCGGCTGGACGGTGAAAAGATTATTCCGCTCCACGAACGCAATTGCGTTTCCATCAGGGCTCCACGCCGTGCCGAACGCGTTCTTCGTGTTCGGGACAGGCGTCACCTCGCGGGTTTCACTATCCAGGATCGCCACGCCCTTGCTGGAGCATCCCCAAAAGCAGAACCCGTCCGCAAAGGCGATCCTCTTTCCATCGGGAGACCACGACGGGTCATTCCCGTCGCGGAGGGCGGTCAGGAACGCCCCCTCTGCATCTGCTGTCATGATTCGGTCAAAGTCGACGAATGCAATGCGCTTCTCGGTACGCGTGCAGGTCAGCTCGAATCGGGCGACAGCTATCGATTTCGGGACCAGCTCCACGCTCAAAGGGTTCCTGCTCAGCAGTTGACAATTTTGGGGCACGCGGGAGAGGAAGATGGACTTGGCGCCAGCACGCTGACGAACGATGGCGACGGAGTCGTTCGGCCCGAGGCTAGGCCCTGACGGCCTTCCATCTATTTCGAAGCTGACATCGAGGGGCAAATCCGCTCCGGATGTCCTCGTCACGACCGCGAATCCGATCACCTCACAGACGACGGAAAACGTGACGTCCAGCGTGACGTTCGGCTCGACCGTGATGAAGCGCGGGTGCTGCCCCTGAACCGCGCAGTTGTCGGCGATACGCTCGAGCCTCAGCTCGTAGGTGCCGGTAAAAAGGCGCGCGGCGAAGGTGCCCGTGGAGGTGATGTTTCCGCGGGATTGTCTGTTGATGGAAAGCGCGTATCCGTCACGATCAGGATCGTCGCCACTCGTTTCGACTGTGATATGGAGCAACCCCGAGGGGGGCTCTATCGGCTGAGTCGAACTCAAGGGCGTTGTATCCTCGTTGCAAGCGATCGGCACAAATCCCAGCGCGAACGCAGTTGCTGCCCGCCACACAATGCTCTTCATGGTGCCCTCCAGGCGCCTTCGTAAACCATGCTTGGAAATCCGCTCACCCATTACTCGGAAAATCCGCACGGACCGGCTCATCATCGAGCGCGGTTCGGCCACTTACGGGGCTGCCGGCGCTATCGGACGCCGGCGAGGCAGCTGATCGCGGATCTACGTCGACCTTATGGCCGTCACGCCGGCTGGTAATGCGGTCCGGTGGTGAAGCGAGTCAGAGTATAGCTTTGCGCGCGTGCGCTGTGCCGCGTGCGCGCACGATTACTTGCTCGCCTTTTCGTGCAAGGCCCGCTACTTCTGCCCAAGTTGCTCCAGCCTCCCGTGCGTCTTCACGGCCGCCATGCCGGCTGGGAGACGCTAGTGATCACTGGCGGGATTGTCGCGGAATGCGCGATACCGTTCACCGTAACAATTCGAATCCGAGCAACGTCGTCGTAGTAATCGTACTCGGTGATCGCGATCTTGCGCCCATCCGGGGACCACATCGGGTCTTCGGGTTCAAGGTATTGCAGCATGAGTCGCGTTGACCCGGAACCGTCAGCGTTTATTACGAATATGTCGCGCGAAGTCGATGATACGCCGCCAGAGAATGCGATCCTTGTTCCGTCTGGCGACCATGACGGGTGAGCGTCCGGAACCGTGTTCGTGGTGAGGCGGCTCTGCTCCGAGCCGTCCGCATTCATCACATAGATATCCCCTCCCCCCGTCCTGCCACTTCGGAACGCGATTCGGCGTCCATCGGGCGACCACGCAGGGTCATCGTCGGTCGCGCTGTCGCTCGTGAGACGCAGAGGATTCGTACCGTCGGCATTCATCACATAGATCTCGGCATTGCCGTTGCGCTCGCTGACGAAGGCAATCCTCCGGCCGTCGGGCGACCACGCTGGATGATAGTCCCCCATAGCACTGCTGGTGAGTCGGACCTGGGCCGAGCCGTCCGCGTTCATCACGTAAACTTCGCGGTTGCCGTCACGGTCGCTGGCGAAAGCAATTCTGTTTCCGTCCGGCGACCATGCTGGATCCACTTCCGACGAAGGCTCGAACGTTAGTTGCCTCTCGCCGGTGCCATTGGAGTTGATCAGCCAGATCTCGCGATTGTTGCCGGTGACAACTTTCACGAACGCAAGCTGTGCGGGAGCTGAGCACCGAACGTCTACGACAATCGAAGTCGGACTTCCCGCGCCGACGGTAACGGCACGCGGGTTCGGCATAACAGGGTCGCAATTCGGCACTACATCGTAAAGCGTGAGCAGGTAGTCACCGGGGAGCAGACGGCCGATTGTTACGGTCCCGTTGGCAGGAAATGACATGCTCCTGGAAACGTTTGGATTCTGACGCCTAATTTCAATTCCATATCCGTTCGAATCGAGCTCGACCCCGGTAGTGGTTGTCGTTACCTGCAAACTCCCCTCTGCAACGCACCTGATTGTGAACGTCACGTCGGCCGTCTGACCCTTCGCAACCGTGACCCGTGGATTGGGCTGGTCGACGGTACAGTTGGCGGACACATCGCTGATAAACACCTCATGTTGACCGACCCTGACTCCCGCGATCGTTTCCGTGCCATTTGCCGGGAGTTTGATAGGTGGGACGTATGGGACAATCACGCGATAACCGTCCGAATCCGGATAAGCACCCGATGTAACGGTCGATATGCGGATGCTCCCCGTCGGCGGCATACAGGTAATAGAGAACGACACAATAATTGGAGCCGTAGGGTCGCCGCCGGTGACACTTACCGCGCGCGGGTTGGTTCCATCGACTGAGCAGTTTGGCGCCAGGCCATCGAGCTGCACCAGATGCTCGCCCGGTGACACGTTGGGAAACAGCACCGGGATGTTGCCGGAGGCAGCGCGGCCTTCGCCGCCGTCGATGCTGACGGTATAGCCATCTTGATCGAGGTCGGCGGCAACGCCCGTCGTCGCAAAGTCCACTCGAATCGTTCTGGTTTTAGCAGTCTCCGCGGGGCCAGAGGCCTCACTGCAGCCCACTGTCAGGATTGCAGCGACGCCAAAGCAGGCGGCCGCGAGGTAGGTGTTTCGTACAATCGCGACAAATCTCAGCGCGACCGCGGTTGCTGCCCGCCACACAATGCGCTTCATGTTGCTCCCGGGGACTTTGTATGCCATTCTCGGAAATCCGCTCACCCAGTACTCGGAAAATCGGCACCAATCGGCTCATCATCATGCGTGGTTCGCCGATTTACGGGGCAGCCTGCGCAGCCCTCGACGATGTTGAATGCGATGGATTCGGCCGCACGGATCATCTGGGACTTGAGCGACGCGTAGCCGGTTCGCGGGAACCGATGGGTTTCGCGGCGAATGTTCAGTATGCGCGCGTGCGCTTTGGTCTAAACGCGGAGCCGGCCATAATCCTGCATGAGGCAAATTGCTGTCGCCGTGGCATAGCAGCCCAACCCAACGATTTCGGATCAAAGCCGAAGCGCCCACGCCCCCGAATCTGATCCAGTCGATAGGGGTTACGGATGAACGGGCAACGGTGTCACAGGAAACGCACAACGCGCCACTGACTGGGCTTAGCCCCCAAATTCACCCATTCGACCGGGCGAAGACCTTTCTTTGCAGGTTCGGTGGGGAGACGTGGCGTCCTTAACTCCACGTCCGAAAGGCCGCCGATCGACTCGTCCACTCGAGCCTCCTGGCTCGCGTCAACACCGCCTAATGGTACGCCAGCCGCAGGTAAAGCGTGCGCCCGTTCATCCCGAAAGCGGACAGGCCTCCCGGGTGGCGGAAGATTCCCTGCATCGAGATGCCCTGTGCATTCAGGCCGTCCTTGAAGTCGTTCCACTCGTCAGGGTAGACGTCGAACAGGTTCGCTCCACTGAGCGCCACCTGGAGCCGGGGACGCAGCTGGTAGGAAAGACGAGCGTCCGTAATCCATTTCGGACCCACTATCTGATCCGCATCCGGGTTGTTCAGGTCCAGTTGAGCCGTAGGTCCCGAGCGCTGATTGTGGAGGTTGAAGCTCAGCGGGCTGGCGCTGTAGTTCACGGTCAGCGCGATGGTTTGCCGCGGCTGCCCGTTCTCGACTGGTCCTCCACTGACCCTGCTCAAAAGCACGGATCGAAATCGAGCAAGCTGAGGAGGCAACGGCGCGAAGTCAGTAACCACAGTTCGCGTATTGTTGTACCCGCCCAAGAGCCGCAGCACATGCGATCGGTTGAACAGCAATGCATGGCTTGCTACGATGTCGACACCCTGCGTTCGCGTATCCGTTGCATTACTGAAGTAGTTGCCGCCACCGATGCCGCGCAGTCCATTCTGCTCGAAGAGACGGATGAGCGAAGTGTCCGTTACTGAGCCTCGCAGACCGATACGATCATTTATGGTGACCCGGTAAAGGTCGGCGGTGATCCGGGGGAACCGCGGCAAATCGAGCACGACACCCGCGCTCCGGTTCAAGGCCGTTTCGGGACGCAGCGGTGTCGCTCCAATGAGCTGCGCCTCCGGCGAATTTACAGGGAATGTGCGAACCGCCAGTACGGTGTTCACGCCGTTCACCAGCTGGAATACAGTTCGGGTGCTGGAGATGTGTTGCTGCGTGAGCGAAGGTGCGCGGAAGCCCGTGCTCACGGACCCGCGGAGCGCGAGTCCACGCAGCAGCTGAATGCGCGCGGCAACTTTCCCGTCCGACGTCGAACCGAAGTCACTGTAGTGTTCGGCGCGCACAGCGGACTGCAGTAACAGACGCTGAGCGAAACGCCCTTCCGTTTCCAGATACAATGCTGAGCTGCTGCGTCGCGCGGATACCTCATCGAGAGGTCTGAAACCGAACATGCCCTGCGCACCGACCGGTGCACGCTGCCCGGCCTGCGGGCCATCGGGAATGCGCGCGCTTCCGTCGCGCCAGGAGTCTGGCTCACCTGCCCTGATCTGATACGTCTCGACACGGAATTCCGCCCCGCCGGCCATTGAAAGCGGGAAGGAGCCAATCTTCAGGTTGCGTACGACGTCCAGGTTGCTCGTCCACTGCTGCGCAGCAACCTTTCCTGCACAGAACTCGGTCGGGCTCGCAGCCCCTAGTGACGCGTTGTTGCTGTTTTGCACCCGGTAATCAGTGGCGTTCCCGCCCCAGGCGGAGCTCAGGTCCCACCGCCAGCCGCGCAGTGACCCGCGCATCCCACTCGCCAGGGACAGATCTCTGATCTGGCTGCCGATCTCGGGGAGAAACCCTTCCGGTTGAATGGCGCGCACAGTCCGGGAATCGAGTGGCCGTCTGAAGAACGCGTCTGGCGAGACGGCGTGCCGGTCCGCCGCTCCTCCGAACATGTATGCTTCTATTCCACGCGTAACGGGCGCCACTCCGAACAGAAAGAAACTCAGTGCGTCTACTGTGCCGTTACCGAGATAGCTGGAGATTCGCGGCGGTTCCGCGTTTCGTGGATCGCCAGTGAAGTATTGCTGCCGCCTGTCCGGATATGCGCGATTCGTCCCGCTTCTATTGCGCAATTCACCAGTCAGCGTGAGATGACCACCCCTGCCAGACACGAAGCCAAGCGTCGTGCTGGCCTCGAACAGCCGTCCGTCCTGAAAGTCACGGCCCCCTTCGGAGCTGTAAACACTTCCAATCGAAGTCTGCAAGTCGCGGCGCTGTCCGGATTTCAGTATGACGTTCACAACACCGCCAATCGCATCGGAACCGTACTGCGCCGCCGCGCCATCGCGCAGCACCTCTATTCGTTCGATAGCGCTTGAAGGAATGGCGTTCAGATCCGTCAGCCCTGTAGAAGGAACCGACGGCCCGGATAGCAGGACCGAGGCGGGATGCCGGCGCTTTCCGTTCACCAGCACGAGCACGTGATGCGGTGCCAGTCCACGCAGCGTCACCGGCCGCATATGGTTGTCGCCAATCGGGATGTGCGGGACGTTCACGGACGGAACCACGCGTTGCAGCTGCTGCCATGTTTCGTTCAGACCGGTGTTTTCCAGCAACTGAGCGGAGATCACGTCGACTGGGACCGCAGATCCGGCGGCCGTTCGCTCCAGCGCGCGCGTGCCTAACGCGACGACATCGTCCAGGGGCACAGCGCTGGGTTGAAGAGCAAAGTCCAAAACGCGAGATACGCCGGAAGCGAACGACACCGTCTGAGAGACAGGCGCGAATCCCACGGCAGTGATGCGTAGCTCGGCTTGCCCCGCATCCACCACCAGACGATATCTACCGTCGCCGCCAGTGGCCGAGAATCGCCTGCCCGCGACGACGCGCACGGTCGCATTTGTCACAGGACCACCGGTGACCGTGTTCGTTACGGTACCGGTAATTACCGCCGGTGCCTGAGCGGGAACCTGCTCCGCGACGCCCGTCACCAGGACGAGCGCCGCGGTAGCAATCCACGCTTTATTTGCGAGGATCGATGCTGTTGTCACTTTAGTGCTGATTTGCAAAGAACGCAGGTCCTGGAGCCGGATCGATTGCCCGGTTCGTTTGTACGAAAGCCTGCAGACTCCCCGTGATCTCGAGCCGGTTCCCGGTTCCTTGCAACGCGGGCGACACAGGTCCGGTGGGGCCAAGGACATCCGCGTATACATTCGACCGCAAGCCGCTGCCAGTCACGTTGTGGATCACCGCGCGTACGGTGTTGCTGTCGCCGGGAGCGAAAGCACCCGTCGACATGGCTCCGACAAGCCGCAGGTCAGCAACAGGCGCTGCCCCGCCGCACGAAGGAGTTGAGATCGTCGTGCCAATGAGTTTCAGATCGACGCTATTGCCTGTGGTCGGGCCTGATGTCGCCGGTCCGAAGAATCGCCTGCCGCCGAACGCGCTGACACCAGTCGTAAAGCCTTCGATGCGATCAGCTAGAGAGTAGATGCGAAGCGTGTTGTTCCGCGTCTCGCCTATCGGCACAGGGATCGGCGCGCCCGAACCGCCCTGGGCATTCCAGCCGAGCCGCTGCGGTGCGCAGAGATTGGGACTGTCGTTACGATAGAGGTTGTGACGCGACCGGATATCGGTTACGGAGCCCTGGACGGCGTCTGGACGGCTGACGCCCCCACTCGCAATGATCCCGCCGCCGATGACATTGCCCGCCGCCAGAACCGTCACCTTGGCAACCGGCGCGAAGTTGAAGGCGAACAAGCCGCAGGCTATGCCTGTTGGATTGGATCGGATGATTGACCGGGTCAGCCGCGTGGTGATCGCAGCGCCTGCGTGAGGCGGCGGATCGCTTCCGAGGTTCGGATTCAGTGTCAACACGTACAGGCCGCACCCGGTCGCGCCGGAGGGCAATATGGTGTGGCTGTTCGGATTGATGATCTCCACTTCCTCGACCGCCGCAAAAATGCGGTCGCCCGGGGCGCGCGAAAACACGCCGATTACATTGCCGGCGCGGCCAGCTATGTCCACGATCGCGATCCGCCGAACGGTGACATGATCACCGAGCGTCAGCACGGTTCCCGGCGTGTTCGCGGTCATTGTGAGAGTCGTGCCCGTGCCCGTTGCAAAGCCGGTTGGCAGTCCGGCGTCGTCGAAGAGCATGATGCCCTCGCCTTCCAGCGTAACCCCGTCGGGCACGGTGAGCGGCTGGGTGATGCTGTAATTGCCCGCGAGGACGCGGATGCGGCGACCGGCATTTTCCGGTGCCAGAGCAGCGATGAGCTCGGCAGAGTTGCTGACAACGATCGCGTCGTGGTCGTTTGCATTGACGAGTCCGCTCGTTACGATGTCCGGCGCTGTCGGATTCGGCGTGTCGGTAGCACAGGCTGTGGCGCCAAGCGCCAGCAGCGTCATCGCGAGCACCAGGGAAATGCGGGAAATGCGTGCGGGGTCTTGTGATACGGGGCGTACGGGTCGCATGGGATCTTCTCCGTTCGTGAGGGTTCACCCATATACTCGGATTTGTGTGTCTAACCGGCTCACGCGCCGGACAAGTGGCTGGAACAGCCGAGCGCATATGCGTACGAGCAGGTGTGGCACTCTCTGCCCCGGAATCGTCATTATGCTCAGCGCTCACCGACGAAGAACTCCGCTGCAGGTGCTGGATTGATCCCGCGGTTCGTTCGCGCGAAAGTCTTGGGATTACCCACTATCTCCAGCCGGTTTCCGGTTCCCCGAAGATGCGCGGGCAACGGTCCGAAACCCGCCGCGAGGTTTGCGTACACGTTGGACCGCCTCCCGCTCCCAGTCACGCCGCGAAGCTCTGCGCGGACAGTATTGCCGTCCCCAGCCGCGAGCACGTCAGTTTTCACCCAGCCGCCAATCAGCCTGAGGTCCCTGCCTGGCGCCAATGACTCGCCAGGCAGGTCCGTCGAAGTGCCGCCTCTTCCGGTCGAGGCACACAACGGCGTCACGAACGTGGTGCCGATAAGCTGCAGGTCGATGTGGTTGCCGATGGGCGCAGCATTGAGGGCCGCACCGAAGAAGCGCCGACCGCCGGTAGCAAGCACACCCGTCGTGAAGCCCTCGATTCGATCGTTCACAGAACGCAACCGAAGCCGGTTTCTCGCCGTCTCCGGCAGTTTAAGCGGGATGGGAGCGCCCGAACCGCCGGTCAGATTCCAGCCCAGAAGGACCGAAGCGCACTGATCCTGCCACTCGTTGCGGTAAATGTTGTTCTCCGATGCTATGTGCACCTGCGAATCGTGCACTGCGTCCGGACGGCTGACGCCTCCGTTCGCTTCGTTGCTTCCCCCGATAACATTGCGATTCATCTCCAGCGAGATTCTACTGTTGGCTGAGAAGTTGAACGCGAAGAGTCCGCCTCCGCCTTCCGGTGACCGGATAACCGACCGGAGCAGTCGAACGGCGACTGCCGCCCTGTTGTGAGGCGGTGGATCCGCTCCCATACTCAAATTGCGCGTGGTGATGTAGAGGCCGCGGCCGAGCGCGCCGCCGGCCCCGATAGTCAGCGGGTTCGGATTGACGATGACCGACTCGATGATTGTCGCCGACACCCGGTCGCCCGGACGACGCGACCCCACCGCCACGACATTACCGGAACGTCCTGCCACATCCACGATCTCGACATTGCGGACAGTCACACCGTCTCCAAGCGTCAGCAAATCGCCGCCGACGCTGGTCGTCATCCTCAGTGTCGTGCGGGGCGCATTCGAAAAACCGACCGGGTGTCCGTCGGGAGCGAAGCTCATAACGCCTTCTCCCTCGATGCTGACGCTGTCGGGAACGGTCAGCGGCTGGACGATATCGTAGGTCCCGGCGCTAATGCGGAAGCGGCGGCCAGCATTCGCCGGAACGAGCGCGGCGATGAGCTCGGCGGAATTGCTGATGACCGCTGTATTCCCTACGAACCTGAGCGCCGGCACGCTCTGCGCGACCGTCGGCGAGCGATCTCCGGTCCCGCCGCCACGGTACGCACTCCAACTCACCGCGCCGATCACGGCGAGCGCGGCGAATGCAGCGACTGGAAGTATGGCCTTTCGTGCACTGCGTCGCCGGGCGCTACGATTCCAGAACGGAGTTCGATGGGCAAGCGCCTCACCACGCTTTAGCGCGACGATATCCGCGACCAGCGCTTCTGCAGACTCGTAACGATCTTCGGGATCCTTCTGCAGCAGCGCACCGATCAGATTATCGAACGGCGACGAAAGGCTTCCATTCACTGATGAAGCGCACGACGGCTCGTCGTGAAGGATGGCGTGCAGCATTGAGATCTCGTGTTCGCCGCGAAACGGAAGGACACCGGTGAGCATCTCGTACAGCATCACCCCGATCGCCCACAAGTCCGTCCGCGCGTCCACTAAGCCGGTGCGAATCTGCTCAGGCGCCATGTATGCGATCGTTCCGAGTGTCGAACGTGACCCGGTGAGACTGATGTCCCGTATCTTGGCAAGGCCGAAGTCGAGGACCTTTACCGCACCTCCCGGCAGCAGCATCACGTTCCCGGGCTTGAGATCGCGGTGGACAATCCCCGCCGAGTGAGCGGAGGCGAGACCCGTCACGACCTGGGTGATAATGTCGAGCGCCTCAGCCGCCGGGAGTGAGCCCTGACGAGCGAGGTAATCCTTAAGTGTCTCGCCAGGATACAGCGGCATGGCGAGGAACACGCCGTGATCGCTTTCCCCGATTTCGTAAATGGTGCAGAGGTTCGGGTGATCCAGGGCGGCAGCCGAGCGCGCTTCGTTTATAAAGCGCTCTTTCACCTTGCGATCGATGTGCTGATTCGGCAGGGGAAACTTCAGCGCCACAGCGCGGCCCAGCTCCAGGTCCTCGGCGGTGTAGACGACGCCCATTCCTCCGGCGGCCAGATAATCCATCACCCGGAAGTGCGACACCGTCTGCCCTATGACGCCCAGCGGATCGCGAAAGCCGGTCACCGTTGGCGGTGCACTGCGCGGCGAACCAAACTGGTATTCGCTCAGGGCGGCTTCCGAGCCAAGGTCAGCCATCAGGAGGCGCTCCACCGCCTTACGAAGGGCTGGTTCTTCCGCGCCTAGAGCCTCGAGCCGGGGGCGGCGCGCGCCGTTATCAAGCTCTACAAGTTCATCGAAGAGCGGGCGAGCTCGCTGCCACAACTCACGATCGTCATTCACGGTCGGTCTCGCCAAGCTCGATGGTGAGCCAGGCCCGTGCAGACCTGAGGTCCCGCTTTACCGTGGCCAGCGACAGATCCATCGTGCGGGCGATCTCCTCGAGCGACAGTCCGCCAAAGTAACGCTGCTCGATCATTCGGGCCTGGCGCTCATCGAGCTGCTCCAGCCGTTTAAGCGCTTCGTCGAGGTCTTCCACGCGATCCAGATCGACGCCGGTGATCGACACGTCCTCGCCCAATTCAAGAAGCGCGGCGCCTCCGCCCCGTTTGCCTGCAACGCGCGCGCGCACATGATCGACAAGCACGTTCCGCATGACCCGCGCGGCTATGGCGAGAAAGTGATCACGGTTCTGGAACTTGGCGCCTGAGGATTCCACGAAGCGCAGGTAGGCCTCGTGAACAAGGCCAGTCGTATTCAGCGAGTGCTCGCCCGGGACAGCGGCCAATCGCTGATGGGCGAGAGCTCGCAGCCGGTCGTAGACGACCGGGATGAGCTGGTCGACGTCGCCGATGTGGCTGTCACTCATCTGTCGACGATCTGAAGAGGGCATACGACGGAGTGGCGCAATAGCAAAACAGCTCCGGACGCTGGTTCGGATGGGCCTTACCTCGATCCCTCAATACTCGCTTTCCCGACAGGAAGCAAGCACCCAATGCCGCTACTACGCAATCGCGGAGTTAGCGGTGGGGTGCGAAAGCTCATTGGCACGGGCTCAACTCGTGCCTTCGGACAGCGATTCCCGAACCGCTACCCACGCCCTCCGATTACCAGTCTGTCCTCATCCCGAAACGCCATCAGCACGAGCACTCCGGCAAATACAATCAGCGACGGATAGAAAAGCGCGTTGGTCTTTCCAAGGTACCAGCCCCACGGATCGAGGACCGATCGCCAAACCCCAACGAGCGTAATGCCGGTGACAATGGCGAGAATCACGTACGCGTATTGCCGTAGAATACCAGCGATGACCATCAAGCCGAGTAGAATTTCGGCGATGCCGAGAGCAGGCATGAGCGACGCGGAACTCATGAGACCAAAGTAGAATTTCTCCGCCACTCCAATCCCGTGCGCCGGGTTCATCAGCTTGTCGGCTCCCCAGACAATCATCAGCAGTCCGAGCGAGATTCGAAGGAAAAGCAGCGTCACACCCCTGGCATTCGACATGGGAATCTCACTTGAAGAGTTCAACTTGCCCCGCTGGCTCGAGACCATTACCGGAATCCAGTCATGGGTTACAGTATGTATCTCTGGCACGTGCTCGAGCACAAGGAGCCGCGATATGGCGTTTTCACGCTGTTCATCACGCTGATCTCGATCGTGATGCTTCCACTGCGCTTCGCTTTCATTTCAGGGTGTGAGTCGAAGCACGGGCCGTCCGACGCCATCTGCGAGAGATGAGCGATCCTAGCTGACCGCTCGGAATCTCGCTTCGCCGTTTTTTCACCGATGAACTTCCGGATGTTCCCGGCCTGTCCGGCCCATCCGCTGGAGTTCATGCTGAACGCTTTCGCACGGCGCGACTCGGGGATCGCGTCGAAGCCCGACTCGACGATAGTGAGCCGCGTGCTTTCGCCCAGATCCTCGAGCGTGAACGACACCAGCGTCGGCGGCTCGGCCGAATAATCGACGTCGTTCTCGACGGCGTACGGGTGCCAGCGGAAGGAGAAGGACCGCTCCGGCTCGATTGTCTCGATCCAGATCGTCATCGTCATATGATCATAATTGCGGATGCTGATCTTTCCGCTCAATTCCGCGCCGGGGGGTGAATGGCGTCGTAAGCGACACGCCGAACCAGGCGTTGAACTGGGCGACGTCGGTGAGCGTGCGCCAGACGCGCGAGCGCGGCGAGTCAAGGGTCACATGCTTTTCGATGCGGTCGGCGGAGGCGGTTGTTGTCCCATAACGCCACTCGATGTCGAGATCGAGGAAGATCGTACCATCTTGTATGGGTTCGACACCACGGACTCCATGCTCGCGCCATTTTGCGGAGGAAAGGACCTCCGGTCAGAGCACAAGCGCATCTCTCACTCCAACGAGTTCGCCGTGCCAAGCGACGGGTGAGTTCACTGGGCTGTCATGGCGTGGAAAAACATAAACGCGCCTGAAAAAACTGAACCGTTGTTTACTGTTTGCTCGTTGCGCGCGCTGTCATATCTTTGGCTTCTGAACACCTGAGGGATTGTCATCTCTTTAAATCGTTTCTGGAAGGCATCGAAAGCTGAAGACTGGATCAGCTTTATTGCTCGTCGCCTTCACACCATTGCTGGCCTCTTGCCATGACCGTACAGGTAAAGCTCGTTCGTTGAAATCGTTGACCCTGCCCGCACGCGCACCGCGGCGGGCAAACGAACGGCTCGCCGTCTCCGCAGCCGAATTGACACTTGGCGTCCAGCGCGGATTGTAGTGTCGTCATGCGGTATCGCGGGGTAACCACGCTGTGAGCGCAATCCGTCGTTCTCTGCATGTGCCGAAACTGCTAGCTGTCTCCGCCGTCCTGGTGATCTGTTCAACGGGTTGCGCATCAGCTTCAGGAAGCGCGCCGGCGCTGGTCATCACACACTCAGCCGCAGTACCGGACGCTCGCGCACTGGTCGGAACCTGGCGCCTCGTATCGTTCGAATCACGGCTGCCTGGCGGGCAGATTCGGTATCCGATGGGGCGCGTAGTTGCGGGGCAACTCATCTACGACGCCGTTGGCAACGTATCGGCGCACATCATGGATGTCTCGCGCCCCGCGTTTGCTTCCGGCGATCGCGCGATGGGCACCGAAACAGAGGTGCGCGCGGCGTTCGTTGGATACCTGGCGTACTACGGTACCTACGCCGCCGATCACGCTCGCGGAACTGTGACACACCACATTGCAGGGGCATCGTTCCCGAACTGGATCGGTCGCGATCAGTTCCGAATCTTTTCGCTCGACGGCGACCGGCTCACGCTCACCACCCCGCCGATTCGCGCGGGAGGCGAGGACCTTGTCACCGTTCTCATATGGGAACGAACGGTAACGACTCAGCGAGGGCGGATTCCGTAATACGGACACCAGGCACGATCGGATCCGATCTCCCCGCTACCTGATTACCTCGATCGCCGCACTCTCACCGCGGCCAGGTGAACCAACTTCCGCGATGAGATGTTAAGATGCGGAGCGACGAACTGAAGAATCACTGATGTCACGGCTGTCGACAAACCTGTCCTATCCCTTCCACGGAACTGCATGATGACAACCGCCGTCGATCTTACTTCTCCAGTCGCGTCAGTCGCCGAAATCCGCGCTCAATTCCCGGCGCTCGATCGCATCCACAACGGAAATCAGGTCGCTTACTTCGATGGACCTGGCGGCACCCAGGTGCCCCGAAGTGTCGCCGATGCGATGGTGGACTATCTCTATCATCACAACGCCAACACTGAGTGGGCGTATCCCACAAGCGCAGAAACGGACGCTGCGCTGGCATCAGCTCGCATGACTTTCGCCGACTTCCTGAATGCCTCGGCCAACGAGATTGTATTCGGCGCGAACATGACGACGCTCACCTTCCATGTCTCGAGGGCGCTCGGCCGCAGGCTTTCCGAGGGAAACGAGGTCATCGTCACCGAGCTCGACCATCATGCCAACGTCGACCCGTGGCGCGAGTTGGCCCGTGAGCGGGGTGTCACCGTGCAAACCGTAGGGATGATTGCCGAGACAGGGCAGCTCGACTGGGACGAATTCGAACGGCTGCTGAGCCGGAAAACGAAGCTCGTCGCGATTGGAGCCGCGTCGAATGCGCTCGGAACGGTGAACGATGTTGCCCGCGCCACCAGGATGGCTCACGAAATGGGCGCGCTGGTTTTTGTCGACGCGGTTCACTTCGCGCCTCACTTTCTACCCGACGTGCGGGAGCTGCAATGCGATTTCCTTGCATGCTCCGCGTACAAGTTCTACGGTCCGCACGTTGGTATTCTTTACGGCAGGACCGAACTGCTGGAATCGATCGACATCCCCAGGCTGCGTCCAGCGCATGACACCGGGCCGGAAAGATGTGAAACCGGTACTCTCAATCACGAGGGAATTGTCGCGGCCGCGGCCGCCATCGACTTCTTTGCATCATTGAGCTCATCGGGAACGAGCAGGCGCGGGCGTCTCAAGGCGACATATGCCGAGCTGCACGCTCGGGGCATGGAGCAGATCTCGGCAATGTGGGAAGGTCTCTCAGCAGTCGAGGGAGTTCGCCTCTACGGGCCGCCTCCAGAAATGCCGCGCACGCCGACAGTTGCGTTCACTATCGAAGGCATGAGTTCCCGGGAAGCTGCGCGCAAGCTCGCCGATCGGGGTGTCTTCGTTTCGAACGGCGATTTTTATGCTGCTACTGTCGTCGAGCGATTGGGGCTCTCAACTGAAGGGCTCGTCCGCGCGGGCGCGGCCATCTACACAACCATGGATGAAGTATCGAGGCTGGTGGAAGGTGTCCGCCTCCTCGGCTACGCTTCCCGCGCATGAAGGCCGCCGGCGCTCCTCAACCAGACGGGCGTTGAGAAGCGGTTCGGCTTCGCGCCGCACGCGAACCCTTGATCTCGCTTTATGGAGACCGGCTCACTCACAACACTCTGAAGTAATCCGCCATCCTCCGCCGAAACGCGGCATCCGGCATTCGGCCGAAGCCGGCACCCATGTTCTCAGACATATGCGCACGCTGCGAGGTGGCAGGGATTGCACACGTGACGGCTGGGTGCGACACGACAAACCTGAGAAAGAACTGCGCCCAGTTCTGAACGCCGGCCTCCGCAGCCCAGCCCGGTAGCTGCTTCCCGCGCACGCGGTCGAATAGCCCTCCGCCATCGAGCGGCCGATTGATCATCACGGCGATCCCGCGCTCTTGCGCCAGGGGCAGCAGGCGGTCTTCGCCCGACCGATCTGCCAGGTTGTAGGTGAACTGCACAAAATCGAGCGGCACTTTCCTCATGATTTGTTCGAGCAGATCGTGCCGGCGACCGTGCGACGTGGTTACGCCGATATAGCGCAGCCGTCCGTCCGCTTTCATGTCGCGAAGTGTTTCGAGATGAGCTTCCCAGTCCAGAAGATTGTGCACCGCGAGGAGATCGAATCGCTGGATGCTCCATAGTTTCCGTGACGACTCGATCTGACTCACGCCGAGCCGCTTGCCGGGTACCCACACTTTGCTTGCGGCAAAGGCTGCTCGCCGGGGCCTCATCTGCTGAAGGAGAGCACCGACGACGGGCTCCGAACTTCCATACATCGGCGACGAGTCTATCACCCGCCCGCCGCGATCGAAAAACTCCTGAAGCACTAGCCGCAATCCGGCCCGCGATTCAGCCGAGCGGCCGACATCGAAAGTCTGCCATGTTCCCAT
This sequence comes from Gemmatimonadaceae bacterium, assembly GCA_037721215.1. Taxonomy (NCBI): domain Bacteria; kingdom Pseudomonadati; phylum Gemmatimonadota; class Gemmatimonadia; order Gemmatimonadales; family Gemmatimonadaceae; species Gemmatimonadaceae bacterium. The sequence continues at coordinate 123,891 of JBBJNV010000004.1, read as the reverse complement.
GCCGATGACAGGTATGCGCTCGCCACTCGACGGAATGATCTTCGTGATGGGTTTTGCCGCCTGCGATTGACTCAGCACCGGCAGGGCGGAATAAGCAGCCATCGACTTGATGAAATGTCGGCGCTTCATGAATGGACGGGTATTTTGCGTGAAGTCATATTCCTTTCGACAGAGTCGCTGCGCTTGACCACGGCCACAGGGCGTATGATGCACGTTTACGACCGACGTCATCGATGAGACAATTCTCGCGTGAAATCGACATCGCGGCACCGCCACAACGTGTCTGGGAAGTTATGTGCGAAGTCGAGCGCTGGTCCGAGTGGACGTCATCGATTACAAGCATTGAGAAGCTGGATTCAGGGCCGCTATGCATTGGCGCAAGATACCGGATTCGCCAGCCGAGGTTGCCCGCCACCGAATGGACGGTAACCGAGATCGATCCGCGCAAAAGCTTCGTTTGGACTGCCCGCCGCCCGGGGGTGGTGACCACGGGGAGGCACTCAGTCGCCGCAGCGGATCAGGGCAGCAGGGTGACGCTGACGTTGCATTATGGCGGCAGGCTGGGCGGATTAATCGGCAGGAAGTTCGGCAAGCTGACCGACCGATATCTGGCGCTCGAGGCAGTGGGTCTGAAGGTGCGGATCGAGGGTCAGGGAGCGACCGCCCTCGACCCGAAGCGCCTGACGTTCGTCCCGGGCCCGTACGTCGACGTTGTCTTCGTTGCAACTGGGCAACGGTGGCCCTGGCTGGAACCCCTCCTTAGACGGCTCGGCTATTTGATGGCATGGCGAATTAGGCGTCGTGAGTTCCGCGCCGGTGATGATGACCCTCGCTGACTGCTAACCGCCCGGCTCCGCCTCGAAATTCAACCGTCGCCCGAATTCCCGCCGCAGCAGCAGCATGCTGATTACGAGCTGCACGAGCACCGACCCGACCGAGAGAAACCAGATCCAGCGGAGCTGGAATCCAGGCGACTTCGCGAGAAGAATCGAAGGAATTGCGACGAGCAGAACCCGGACACCGGAAGTGATCAGCGACGGAATCGTGTTGCCCATCGCCTGAAACATGCTCGACCCGACGAAAATCACGCCCGACGCGACAAAGCTGTACGACACGATACGAAGATACTCTGAGCCAACATCGATCACGGCGGGGTCGCTCGAGAAAAGTCCTACCAGTGGGGCCGGCGCGAGATGACAAAGGATTGCAAGGACAAACATTACGCCTGCGGCCATGATCGCCCCATGCCGAAAGGTGTCCCTGACGCGTTGCGGATGCTTCGCACCAAAGTTCTGCCCGGCAACGGGAGCCACTGAAAATCCGAGCGCGACCGCTGGCATGAAGCCGGCCTGAACAATCCGCATTCCAATTCCGAATCCGGCCTGAGCCGCGGGGCCGAACGGTCGTGTGATCGAGTACACGATGATGAGATACAGAGCAGTGATCGCAAACTCAAATCCCGCTGGAAGGCCGATGACCAGCATCTTCTTCCAGGTGGCAGGGTGGGGGCGCCAGTCGGCGATCACGAATCTCAGATACGACTCGCGCGGAAGAAAATATGTGGCCAGCCAGACGACACCGATAACGATCGCAATCAGTGAAGAGATTGCCGCACCGGCGACTCCGAACGCACGGCCCGTCCCCCAGCCGAAGATCAGAATCGGGGCGAGAATCATGTTGATCACCACAGTCGCGCTCGAGACGATCATGCCGGGTTTGAAGTTGCCGACCGCCCGCAGGGCTGAACCCATCGCCACAAGACCGAACTGCAGCGCCATCGCCGGGATGAACCACAGCAGATACTCATTGGCCAGCTCCGCTGTTCTCGCATCGGCGCCCAGGGCCTGTGAATAACTCGTGCGCGCCGCGAGTCCAACGATCAGGAAAAGCAATCCCGCTATCATCGCGAGCACTTGCGACTGGTTGAACAGAAAAGCGCGCCTGATCGTGTTCCTGCCGGCCCACAGCGTGAGACACCACCGTTGTCGTACCGACGCCGAGCATCCGCGTCAACGCGAGCACGATGAACGTCAGATTGCCGGCAATGCCCACCGCCGCGACCGCATCCGTCCCGAGTCGCCCCACCCAGTAGAGATCGATCAGGAAATACAGCGTCTGAAACGCCATCGTCACGAGCATGAAGCTCGCCGCTTTCAGGAGATGGCGTGTGACCGGTCCGGTGGTGAGATCCTGCAATGATTAACCCAATATTGGGAGCCATTCGGAGGGGCGCGTCTTATAACGCCCAGAAATCGAGTGCGATCAGAATACGGAAATGAAAAGAGGGAGCGCAAATGCGCCCCCTCTTTTCACAACCCCTCTGCTTCGTATCAGTTCAAATTCTGCACCGTCACGCCTGTGTCGTCTGAGCGCGAGGATATGCCCCGCCGGCGGCGGTAGACCATATTCCTCACTGCAGATCGGCTCCAATTCCTACGGCAGAAGGCGTCCATGTCAAAAACGCACGAGTACACAACCCGGCTGGAATGGAACGGCAATCTCGGCACAGGCACATCGACTTACGCCGGGTATGGCAGGGACTACACCGTAGCTGTGCACGGGAAGCCTGATATGCGCGGAAGCGCTGACCCGATGTTTCGCGGGAATCCCGCGCTGAACAACCCCGAAGATCTGTTTGTCGCGTCAATCTCGGCTTGTCATATGCTCACGTACCTTGCGCTGTGCGCCCGAAAAGGCGTGTCAGTCGTCGCGTACGAGGACAATGCGCAGGGTATGCTCGTGCTCGACGCCGACTGGAATGGCAAATTCGAGCGGGTCGTCCTGAACCCGGTTGTAACGATCGACGACGGGGAGAAACAGTCCGTTGCAATGGACCTGCATGAGGAAGCGCACAAGGCGTGTTTCGTCGCCGCGTCCTGCAGTGTGCCCATCCACCATGCTGCGATTGTGAGAGTTCGTTCGAAGACTGAATCTCAGCAATGAAGGACTTGGCGATAGAACTCGATGACTGTCCCGGAGCGCTGGCCGAAATGGGTGAGGCGCTGGGCCGGGCGGGGGTAAGTGTCGAGGGCGGAGGTGCCTGGGTGGTGCACGGACGCGCCATCGCGCATTTCCTTTTCACCGACGGCGAAGCTGCTCGTGATGCGCTGGAAGGCGCCGGGATTCGTGTGCTTGCCGTTCGCGACGAAGTTGTCCAGCGTCTCAGGCAGGCGGTGCCGGGTCAGCTAGGCGCGCTCACGCGGAGGATGGCCGACGCTCAGGTCAACATCGAAGTGCTATACAGCGATCACGGCAATCAATTGATCCTCGTTGTAGATGATGCAGTGAAGGGGAGGATGGTAGCAGATACGTGGTCGAAGGAGTGGGCTTGACATCATCGCCGGACGGCGGTGACCTCCATCAATTTTTCCCGGACTGCGCGCGCTTTCCCCGCGCGATTCAGCGCTGACCACAGCCGCGCGACGGTCTCCGCATCGACCAGCCCCGAAGGTGATCCCAGCGATGGGCCCGCCAGCTTCTCCGAAAAGCGGAACGCATCGACCGCTACGACTGTCTCAGCGTTGTAAACAAGCGCGGTGGAGTCGCGCGCGAGCTCCGGTGTGCCAGGGCGATAAGCGCCAAGTGCATGCAACATCACTTTGAGTTGCCAGACATCATTTCCGGCGAAATGCTCGAGCGTTCGGAAGCCGAGTGTCTGCGAGATTGTGTTGTAGATGCGGCGGAGCTCTGCCACTGGGTCGGGATGCTCGCAAACGTTGATGAAAGCAGTAATCCCGTCCGTTCGGCGGGAACGGCCCGGCCGCGGGTCGGCGACCACCACCGCGGCGGATTGCGAACGGCCCTTTCTCGCGTCGCCCCCTGCCGCGTGTCCGGCGGCGATGGCATCGATGAGACGATCTGCGAGGTGACGCGGAGTGCCGGCGGTCGCTTCGAAATTTGCGGCGACTGCGTCGAGTACCGCTGGACCGACGAGCAGATTCCCCTGAGCGACGTAGTTGGGACCGGCTCGATGACCCGCCCACGCCGTCGTTCCAGCGCCGGTATGCTGGGCGCTTCGGCCATCCGTCGAGATCACTCCGACCTGCCTCTGTGCTGCTCCGGTGTCCGCAGCGATCTGTCGCCGAAGCGCTTCGGCCGGCGCCATGCCCTTTGCCATCCGATCGAGAATCTGCGGGCCGTGTTCCGTGCGTGTTGCCGCCTGGGTTGCGACAGCGCCGACACCAGCCCGTACCCACGGCACCCCATTGCCGACGCACGCGACGCGAGTAGTGACTGCGACTCCGGATTCCTTCGTTCGCGGATCTACCGCGGCGATCGAGAACGTATTGAACTCGAGGGTTTCTCCCCAGCTCGCGGGTTCCTGTGCCGCAAGCGGCGTATTTATTGTCGCCGCCACCATGCACGCTGCGACCAGCGGAAATAATTGATTCATATTGACAATGTAGTGACTATCGCGGACGCCCCTGCCGGCGTGACACCCTGCCTGCCCGCAACGTCCCGGCACACGGGTTCAAATAGTTGACTGGCCGGTCGCCCGGTTGTATCGTCGCTCGGCCACGCACAATGGAAGGATCGTCACTTCACCATCCGAGTCTTCGGGATCAGACGTAACGCAGCTCCTTATGGCGTGGAGACGAGGCGACGAATCCGCGATAGATCGACTCCTGCCGATTATCTACGAGGAGCTGCGCCGCGTTGCAGATCGCGCGATGAGGCGAGAGTCCCCGGGTCATTCACTGCAGCCCACGGCTCTTCTGCACGAGGCATATCTCAAGCTCGTAGACCAGGACCGCGCGGTATACCGGAGCCGGGCCCATTTTTTCGCGATAGCCGCGCAGGTCATGCGCCGAATCCTTGTTGATCACGCGCGCGAGCGACTGGCTGCCAAACGCGGTGGCGGGGCGATTCAGGTGACACTCGATGGCGTAGTGGCGGGTGCGGAAGGATCGGCTTCACTCGATGTGATAGTGCTCCATGACGCACTCGACGCGCTTGGTGCGATCGATCCGTTCCAAGCCAGGCTGGTGGAGATGCGATACTTCAGCGGCCTGAACATCGAAGAAACTGCCGAGGCTCTCGATGTGTCCCCGGCGACGGTCAAGCGCGAGTGGGTGATTGCGCGCAGCTGGCTTCGCCGCGCGCTTGGTGCGGCGTGACGCCCGAGCGCTGGGAGGAGATCAAGACTGTTTTCTCGGCGGCCCTCGCGGCGGAGCCCGCAGATCGATCGGCCCTCATCGCCAGTCGCTGCGCGGACGATGAGGAATGTCGTACTGAAGTCGAGTCACTCCTCGCTGCGCATGATGGTCCCGACAGCATCCCGGGCGCGCGCAAGGCGATAGCGGAAACCGCCGCCGAAATTGCGGTTGAGCAGGATTCGGAATACCGCACGGTGCTCGAGAAAGCCCTCGCACCCCATTACGAAATCGTCCGCCAGCTTGGACGCGGTGGCATGGGTGCCGTCTATCTGGCAAAGGAAGTGGCGCTCGAACGGTTGGTAGCGATCAAGGTGCTGCGGCCCGATCTGCTCGTTTCGGTGGAGGGCCGCGAGCGCTTTCGGCGAGAGGCTCGCATTGTTGCCCAGCTTTCACATCCCGGAATTCTTCAGCTCCACACGTTTGGGGAGTTACCGGGCGTGTGGTACTTCGTGATGGGCTACGTTCGCGGAGAATCTCTCGCGGAACGCCTGAACCGTCGCGGCCGCCTTCCATGGATCGAGGCGCACAGGATAATGATGGAAGTGGCGGACGCACTGGATTGCGCGCACCGACTCTCCGTGATTCATCGCGACATCAAGCCGGCGAACGTGCTGCTCGACGAAGAATCGGGGAGGAGCGTACTCGCTGATTTCGGGATCTCGAAGATGCCGGGGCTCACTGATGGGTTGACCGAGTCGGGAATGGTTTTTGGAACTCCTGACTACATGTCTCCGGAGCAGACCCTCGGACTGGCCGACATCGACGAGAGAAGTGACATCTATTCCCTTGGTGCGGTCAGTTACGTCATGCTGTGTGGACGAGCGCCATTCGCTGGCGGCAGTTCGGTTGAGCTGATGCACGCACGACTGTCGCAAGAGCCGGCAGACCTTCTGAAGCTGGTTCCGTCGGTGCCCGAAGAGCTGGCGGCGATCGTCATGCGCTGCCTTTCACGCGACCGCGCGAATCGATGGCCGGACGCCCGCTCTCTGAAGGAGGCGCTTGTCCGCGTCAGAGGGATAGCCGACGACGGACTGCCTGAGGGAATAAAAGATCTGCCAAGTTTTGGGCCGTATGCTTTCATATGGGTATCGGCGTGGGTCTCGTTCGGGCTGCTGACGCATCGATCTCCCGCTGAGCGTGCATTGTTGCTGGTTATTGCGCTGCTCGTTCCGCTCGGTCTCATGCTTCATGTCTGGAACGTGGGGCGCAACGGGATCGGCTCGCTGCAGATGCTGCGCGTTGCGTCGTGGCCTCCCGAGTGGTGGGGGATGTGGTGGCCAAAACGGCTGCGGCGCCCGTCGGATGTATGGACCAGGCTGCCACTGCCGGCTCGAATGACCCGGCTTGCACTGAGCGGAGTGATAGTGCTTGTGCCCTTGATCATGGTGGTCCGCGAAAGACTGACGTCGGCAGGGTCTCGCGTGGCTGACACAGTGTTTTTCGCTATCGAGGGAGGGATGGTCGTGGTGGCGGCAGCGATAACACTGTTCGCGTTTGTCTGGGCACGAAAACAGCGACTCGGTGCGGTCGACTCGGCGCGGTTTCTTTTTGGGGCGACCGCGGCGTCTCCCGTGTGGAGCGAGTCGGCAATGGCTCGCCTTCTGTGGTCATCCAAAGGCCGTGTACGACCGCCGCAGATGGATAGTCCCGCCGATATCTATCGCGCGATAAGGGAGCAGCTTGCATCGCTGGCTGGCGAAAGCATGGAAGTGAGAAAGGCGGCCGAAGAACTCGCGGACAACACCCTCCGAGCTGTGCAGCGCGTCGACAAGGCGCTTGCGTCCCTCGACCGCAACGCAAACGAGTCAGAGGTCGCCAGATTATCCGAGCGCCTCACGATGCTTGGCGGACCTGCGAGTGAAAATACCGGCGAGCAGCGCGAGTTACGGGTACTGCTCCAGCAGCAGCTCGAGGTCGTACATCGAATGCGGGATTCCCATCAAATCACGCGCGGCCGACGCAGGATGCACGTTGCGGTGCTGGAGGGTCTGTGGGCCGCGGTTTCTGCAGCGTCCGGTCGGGCAGGCGATGCTACGCGTGAGGAGTTTGGCGATCGCGTTGCTGCGCTGACGGTGCAACTGGACCAGGACTCGGCGGGCACGGGGCGCGGCGTCTGACTCTGGGTCGTTCAGCGAAGCGTTGGCTCAGTCTATTGCAACGACACCCTGGATCGATTCTACTTGCGGCGGGGCGCGAGCTTGCGCAAAAGAAACTCAGCGGTCGCAGTATTGACACGCACGAAGTTCGAGTGCCGCATGAAGTGATGGGTGTCGTCAGGGATCACCAGCTCCTCGAACGGCACGCCCTGTGCCGAGAGCCGGCGCGCGAGATCCACGGTCTGGCTGAACCTGACGTTACGGTCATCGTCACCGTGAATGAGAAGCACCGGCGACTTCCAGGTCTTCATGTATGAAACCGGCGACGATGTCCACATGGTTTTGATCGCGCGGACAATATCCGGTGCCTCTTCGTAGCGCTCGCGGTTCATCAAGCCCCGCGCTCGCTCTGTCGTCCAATCGTGTACGCCGTGGATGTCGACGCCGGCAGCGAAGAGATCGGAGTTGCGTGCCAGCGCCATCGCGGTGAGAAAGCCCCCGTACGACCCGCCATATATTCCGACCCTGTCTGGATCGACAAACGGCTGCGCTCTAAGCCACTCTGCTGCTCTTCGCACATCCTGGTACTCCGATGCGCCCTGCGCGCCAGCGCGTTTCGCCTGCTGAAAGTCGCGGCCGTAGCCGATGCCGAGACGGTAGTTCACTGACAGTACGACGAAGCCTCTGCTCGCGAGATACTGGTTGAGAGCGTAGGCGTTGGTGTAGTAGTCGGAGTAATGCCAGCCGAGGAGCATCTGTCGTGGCGGGCCGCCGTGCACGTAGACGATGGCCGGCTTCCGACCAGCGCCTCCAGTGTTGAACAGTTGCGAATGAACCGCGATGCCGTCGGGCGATCTGATGATCACCTTTGATGGAACCACGAGCGCGGCTGGGAAATTGGGGGGTATGCGGTCAGCGCCGATCCACGACGGATTGCCGCCACCAGCCGGCATCACCGCGGGAAGCGGGGGGCGCTGTGTCGTAGCACCGATGTAGGCGATCGACCGCCCGTCGCCTGTTACGATCGGGCTCCACTCGAGGCCGGCGCCGGATGTCAGGACTTCGGGCGCAGCGCGATCTATGGGAACCCTTACAATATGGCGGCGGTCAACATCGTTCGAGTCACGTCCGGCGTTTCCGGCAAATAACAGGAACCGGCGGTCGGGGCTGAGTGAGATGTGTTCAGCCATGTAGCTGCCCGGCGTCAACAGGAGCGGCGCGCCACCGCTCGCCGGAATTGAATAGAGCTGCGCCTGGCCGGCTGCGTTGGAGAGGAAGGCGATTCGTTCGCCTGCCCCCCAGTGCAGGTTGGTTCCGCCGTGCGTCGACGGGTACGACTTGTCTGGCGCGTCCCAGATCATCCTCGCTTCGCCGGTCGCTGCGTTTGCGGTCCAGAGCGACCAACGTCTGCGGGGCCGGACGAGAATGGAGTCGGGGGAGCCGCCGCTCCCGGGATTCCGCACGAACGCTATGCGCGTTCCGTCGGGGGACCAGCGTGGCGAAGCGTCGCGCGAGGTGGTCGGCGCAGTCCACAGGATGGGCGTCGAGTCGTTTGTGAATACGCCGATGAATGCGTGGGTGCCGCGCGCGGAGACGAACGCGATCCGGCTGCCGTCCGGCGACCACTGCATCTCAGTGATCTCGCCATTGGCTGTGAATAGCCGCGTTGCGGCGGAGGCTCCATTAGTGGGAACTGTCCATGCCTGCCGGTCTCTCACGAATACCAGCCGGTCGCCGCGTGGCGAAACTTCTGGATCATCGCCATCGGCGAGCAACTTTGGCGCGCAGGGCTTCCCCGTTGCGACGCATCCGTCGAACGGCACACTCCATATCTGCACTTTGGGTGCGGACGGACTTGACGCGGGATTGGGCGGAGTCCCCTGCCAGTTTGCGCTATGCTCGCCGCCGCGAACGTAGGTTACGTGCCTTCCGTCGGCGGTAATCGCGATGCTGGTGAGTTCCTGACCGTCATCGGCGAGGTAGCTCGTGAGACGGCGTGCCCGCCACTGAGGTCCCTCGGCCACCCACACATTTCGCTGGCCGCGTTCATTGACCGCCCACGCGATTCTGCTGCCGGATGCCGAGGCGGTGAGTTCGTTCGGGAAGGGGTAGCTCGTGATCTGCTCGATCGTGAACTGCGCCTGACTTTGCGCGGTTGCGGCCGCGGATGGGAATGTCAGCCCGAGGGCGACGATGATGTGCTTTATGAGAGCTCGCATGGACGAACAATCGGGCTGGGGTGTGGTGATCGCAAGACGTTCTGCGGCCAGGGGGGCCGACTAACGGCGGGCCATTTTCCTCAACTGAGCAGGAGTAAGCAGCCACAGCAGCGTTCCCGAATCGCGGCGTGGCTGCAGCTCGAACTCCAGCAGGCAGGCGCCCCCTTTCTTGAGGAGAATGCGCGACTCCTGACTCGCGGTCAGCAGCCATGTGACGAGTGCGCCAAGATGCGGCTCATGGCCGACTATTCCGAGCACGCTCGTCTCCGTGGAAGCCCCGCACCACTCCTCGAACTGCTCCGGGCGCGCTTCAGGCACAAGCGAGTCCGTGACTTCGGGGTCGTCGATTCCGTAAGCGTCAGCGACAATCCTGGCAGTTTCCATCGCGCGCGTCAGCGGGCTGGTGGCGAGACGGTCGACATCTCCGATTTCATCAACCAGCGCCTTCGCGATCCTTCTCATCTTTTTTTCGCCCGTCGTCGTAATCGGCCGGAGATCATCCGATTCACCGGACTCGGCGAATTTTTCCCTGTCTTTTGCGATGGCGTGACGTATGACCAGCAGTTTCATGATCGATGACCTCGGTGCAGCGTTTGCCTACTGCTTCGGTATCTGACTCAGGAGAAACGCGTACTCGAACGCGATCTCCCTGAAGCGGTCGTATCGGCCCGACGCGCCGCCGTGCCCCGCGCCCGTGTTCGTCTTCAGAAGCAGCAGGTTGTCGTCTTTCTTCATGCTTCGCAGCTTCGCCACGAACTTTGCTCCTTCCCAGTAAGGCACCTGACTGTCGTTGAGAGAAACTTCCACGAGCATTGCCGGATAACGCTGGGCCTTGATGTTGTCGTATGGCGAATACGTCATCATGTAGTCGAACGCCGCCTTGTCGTTCGGATTACCCCATTCGATGTACTCACTTGTGGTGAGGGGAAGGGAGGCATCGAGCATGGTGTTTATCACATCTACAAACGGTACCGCCGCGATGGCGGCCCTGAAAAGTTCGGGCCTCATGTTCACGACCGCTCCCATCAGAAGACCACCGGCCGAGCCTCCCTGGATCATCAGCCGATCATTCGATGTGTACCTGGTCTTCACGAGATAGTCGGCCACGTCGATGAAATCAGTGAACGTGTTCATCTTGTTCATCATCCGTCCGGCTTCACGCCATTCCTCTCCGAGCTCGCCGCCGCCGCGAATATTTGCGACAGCCCAGATGAACCCGCGGTCGAGCAGGGAAAGCCGGCTTGACGAAAAGGCTGCGTCCTGAGACGAACCGTACGAACCGTACGCGTAGAGGAGCATCGGCGCCGATCCATCAATCTTCGTTCCCTTTTTGTACACGAGCGATACAGGTACCTTTGTGCCGTCGCGCGCGTTCGCCCATATCCTGCGCGATTCGTACCCCTGCGCGGCGTATCCCGGAACCTCCTGCTGCTTGAGAAGCTTACGCGATCTGGCCGACATGTCGTATTCGAATGTCGAGGGCGGGGTGACCAGCGAGTTGTAGGAATATTGAATGCGATTCGTGTCGTACTCGGCATTCGATGTCGTTCCCATCGAGAACGCCGGCTCCGACGTCGCCACACGGTGCGAGGCGCCCGTCTTCTTGTCCATGATGCGAAGATATGGAAGGCCGCCCTCGCGCTCGGATAGCACCATGTGGTCGCGAAAGAATTCGACGTTGGAAATCTTGACGCCTGGTTTGCCGGCGACCACATCAGTCCAGCTGGATGGCGCACTGACCGGGGCGCTGACCACGCGGAAGTTTCGGGCGTTCCTGTTCGTTCGGAGGTAAAAGCGGCCGGCGTCGTAATCGGCGTCGTACTCGTGCCCGGTTTCGCGCGGCAGGATTACCCTGAGGCCGGCAGAAGGATTGCCGGCGGGGAGGTAGTGCATCTCCGATGTAGTTTTGGCAGCACTCTGGAGAAAAATCATCTCCCGGTTGAGCGACCGATGAGCATAGACGTCGAAAAGTTCGTCTCTTTCGTTGAACAGCAGGCTCATACTGTCGCCGCCGACGGGGTGCCGCCAGAACTTGTCGGACCGTTTGGTGATCGAATCTTCCGTCGTGACGAAGAGGGTGCGGCCGTCGGTCGACCATACGACGCTGCCGACCCGGGTGACGCGGTCCGGCAGCATCCTGCCGGTACGGAGGTTCTTGATCCGGAGTGTGTACTGCCTGTATCCCGTGCTGTCAAAAGTGAACGCGAGGAGCGAGTCGTCATCGCTGACAACGCGTGCGCCGATGGCATAATAACCCAGACCCTTTGCCAGCTCGTTCTGGTCGAGCATCACCTGTTCCGGGCCGCCCGTAACCGGCTTGCGAACGTAGACTGGGTATTGCTTTCCCGTTTCGGTCTTTGAGTAGTAGAGGTACGCTCCGCGCCGGTAAGGAACACTCAGATCGGTCTGCTTTACGTGGCCGACGATCTCGTCGTAAAGCCGCTGCTGCAGCGAATCGGTGTGTTTCATCTTTGCGACGGTATACGCATTCTCCGCTTCCAGATACGCGCGAACCGCCGGGTCTGCCTTTCGCCTCAGCCAGAAGTAATCGTCGCTCAGCTTGTAGCCGTGGATCGACGTCTCATGCACCTCGCGCGTAGCGACCGGAGGTGGGACCATCGACCCGTTCTGTTGCGCGCCAATCGATGCGAATGGAGTTCCAGACAGCAGTACAGCCATTACCAATTTCAGATGTCTCATGAACTCTCCGGTCAATGGAATCTCAACTTTCGGCGAAGGCGGAAATATGCGTACGCGGCGAGCGCGACGGGCAGATGGACCGGTTGTCAGGGTTTGCCGCCGCGAAGCGCTCGACGTCAGCGAATTTCCGGTGGCCATACTCCGTATCGATTCGCGAGTTGATCTCGCCTGTGATGTACGCGGCGGCGCCAGACGCCTCTGCATGCTGCATCTGCTCGACGCGGTCGCCCGCGCCGGCAACGATGGCTACGTTGGGTCGGAAGAGCCCCTGTTGCAATGACATGGTGACGGTCTGCGCGCGGGTCTCGCGTATTCCCGATCGTGCGTACAAGGCGCATGTGATCTGGATGCCGGCGTAGAAATTTTACTTCAACATTCCCGCGGTACGGCGTGATCCACGCTTCAAAGCGTTGCTGGCGAAGATCAAGATTGCGGAAGACACACCGTGAGGGTCCAGGCACAGACGCCGCGCTCCAGCCGCGATGCGGCTCGTGCGTCGTGCAACCTGACTGGGCTGATGGAGCGACTCGCTGATGCACCCTAACGCATCACGCCGGGAATCGATGCCAGATAGACATCACCCCGGAAGTCCTCGACCCTGCACACGCCCCGCGGCGCGGCCGTCGCGACCGAAACGCTCTGGAGCGCGCAGTGCGTCGGGAGCGTCATGACCCGTTGGGGCGCGCCACCGGACCTGCTATTGACGCGCAGCAGCGACGGCGCGCTGGCACCCGATTCCCAGGCGCCGAAGTAGATAAAACCGTCCGATGACCACGACAGCTTACTGGACTGCACGCTGGGCGCAAACGGTGTAAGAAAGCGAAAGAGCCCGGACGCAAGCGACACCGCACCGAGCGCGAAACCCGTGGGCGTCCGTGCAGCGACGGCAAGTTCCTGCTCGTCAGGACTGAGCGTGCCTCCACGGAGCAGCTGCAGCGAGTCGGGAATGGGCAGGCGTCGACTTGTCCCGGACTTACCGTCAGTGATGACGACCTCATGTCCCGACGGCCCGATCGACACCAATGCTCCTTCGGCAATCGGCAGCGGCGCATCCTGCCCCGGCCAGCGGGATTTACGCAGGACACGTCGCTCACCGGTGTGAAAATCATACGCGCTATAGTCGTCGCCCTCCGATTTCAGAAACGTCACTCGACGCCCATCGGGCGAGATGCCCATGGGAGTATTCCCAGGGCCACGGCTGTTCGTGAGCGCCTCATCGTCCAGCATGCGGTTCCGCGCTCCATCGAGTGGCAAGCGATACAGGTTGTCGCCGGAGGCATTGCCGCGAAGGTAGTACAGAGTGCGCCCATCGGGGGCGATTACGGCACTGCCGTACCACGACGTCCCGGTCGTCACCGGGCGCGGAGGGTCGTTCCCCCCGCCCACGCCAAATACCCACTGGTCCTGCCGTGCCTCGCCCGATATGAACAGCAGCCTTCCGGTGCGTGCAGCAATGTCGAACTCGCCCCGATAGAGCGAGGCAACGCTTGGCATCACGGCGGCGGGCAGCCGAGCGAGGCGACCGTTTCGATCGACGTCGATACGAACGAACTCGTCGTCGCGGGCGGGTGCCGGCAAAAAGGCAAACAACGCCGATCCGTCGGGTGCCCAGCGGATCGTGCGTCGGGTATTCAAAGTGAGTGAGTCCAACACGGTGCCGTCACGCGCGATGAGCAGGATGATCGCCTCATCGCTGAGCGCGATACGTTGTCCGTCGGGAGACCACGCGATCGTGACAACATCACTCTTGGGCACGGACACGCTGTCAACCACGGCGCCCGTTGCGGTCGCAATGATCTGCGCATGCGTGGCAGTCGCGGCCTCGGACGGCAACACGAGAATCGTATCGCCGCTGCCATGCACATCGAAGGGTCCCCGCTCCGCCAGGCGTCGTGCCGTCCCGCCGAGACGCGGGACGAGAAAAATTCCGCTGCGTAGCGAGTCAAGCGTCGCGTCAACGACGAGACTGGTGGCGCTGGCCAGCCATCGGACGGCGCGAATATTCGGCACGTGATTCATGACCCGCACGGCGGTGGACGATCCGGTGTCCTGGACCATGAGCGACCTAAAACACGGTGCGGCAGCGTTGTCGAGATTCTCGTTCGAAAACGCGTCATTTCCAGTATGCTCGCACTCTCGCTCGACAAAGGCGGTCACATCGCCCATCGGCGTGATCGCCGGAAAACCCACCTTCCCGCTGAACGTCATCTGCGTGCGCGCAAAGCCTATGGCGCTTGTGCCGGCGCGCGATGCATCGCGTGGCCACAACGCGGCCGCCATGATCACCATGCCTACAACAAGTCCGCCCACACCCACTTTCCATGTCGTGCCGTGATTCGCTACACGCGTTGCGCTTGCGGCTGCCGTCGCCGACTGCGTGGTCGGGGAAACCGTCTCTGGTGATGCATCGCGCAGCGCAGCGCCGAATGCAGCGGCACTCTCCTGCCGGTCGGCTGGCAATTTCGCGAGCCCCGTGAGTACGGCACGCTCAATCGCGAGAGGAATGGTCTTCCTTGTGAGCGTGAGGCGTTCCGGTTCGGCGCTCATCACCTTCGCGACCACCGCCTGCACGCTGGAACCGGTGAACGGCGGGTCGCCGGTCAACATCTCGTACGTGGTTGCCGCCAACGCATACACGTCGCTGCGCGCGTCGATCACGCGTTCTCCCAGTGCCTGCTCGGGGCTCATGTACTGGGGCGTGCCCAGACTCAACCCCGTCTGCGTGAGGCGTTGCCCACCGGCACTCCGCACGGCGAGCGCGATGCCAAAGTCCGCCACCAGCGCCGAGCCGTCCTGCAGCAGGATGTTCTCGGGCTTGATATCGCGATGAACGATTCCCTGTTTGTGCGCGTGTTCGAGTGCGCTGGCCACTTCGCGCGCGATTTGCACGGCGGTGGCAATCGGGAGTTGCCCTTCGCGCTCGATGCGTGCGCGCAGCGTCTCCCCGGTCACAAGCGGCATCACGTAGTACAACAGGGTGTCGGCCACGCCGCTGTCTAGCAGTGGCAAAATGTGTGGATGCTGCAGTCGGGCCGTGGTTCGAATTTCACTCAGGAACCGCTCGCCGCCGAGCGCTGCTCCGAGATCGGGATGCAGCACCTTGATCGCCACTTCGCGATCGTGTCGGAGGTCGTGCGCGAGATACACCGTGGCCATGCCGCCCGCGCCGATCTCGCGTTCCACGCGATAGCTACGGCCAAGCGCGTCGGTGAGGCGTTCGAGGATGTTCATCGGGGGATGTTACGTGCTCGGCACACAGGCGGAAAGTGCGTCGGCCGCCGTCGGTCATCGTGCACATCATAGACCAGCGGGCCGAAACCGCTGTTGAACGCCCAGGCGACACTTTCGAGCGGGTCCGGCGTTGAGTCGCTCATGCTGAATCCAACTGAGTTTGTGCGTCTAACGACCTAGTGTTGAGCGGCGGGCGCCGCACGGCGCTGAGCGGCCGCACCCGCCGCAGTTCAATATGAAGGTGCGGCCGCGAGCTGGGAAACGGAGTCCCGGGCGCCCGTACGTCTGCAACACTGGGTTAGACCGTACGGATCACGTACGGGGGCCGGTCACTTCGGCGTCGGCGGAGGCGCGTCGGTGTTTCACATGTTTGACTTGAGCTTCCAGCTCCCGTTCACCTGCTGCCACACATTGAGGTACTTGCCGCGCTCGGTCACGTGGTCCGGCCCGTACCTCGCGACGTAGGTGCCTGCATCAACAACGTACTCCGCGTTCCCGTAGAAGTCGGTGGTCTCCTCGCGAAACTCGGTGAGACCGGCGTTGAGGTACTCCACGGTAAAGGCGTGCAGCGCGGGAAGGCCGCTCACTGCGGCAGCGCCGGGCGGATAGGACTTGGCATCCGGGACAAACATCGAGTCGATCGTGGCCACGTCGCCCGTGAGATCCGCATTGGTGAAGCGCTTGTTCTGCTGCGCAATGAGCTGACGGGTTGCGTCCAGATCAAAGGGTCGACGCTCGGCCCGCGCGTGTTCCGGCAACTCCAGCGCGACGTTCTGATTTCCGGCGCTGGTCGCCGTGCGCGAATGCCGCGCTGAGCTTTACTTCATCGTGATATTCGCGGTCTTCTGCGGCTGAATCATGAGATGCGCCCAGGGTTTGCCCGGGTTCATGATCCATGGCCCGCCCTCGACCGGAGTTTCCGCGATGCCGGTACTCTTGTAGGTGGCATACGGGGTGTAGACGACGTAGAGGTACTGCGCGCCTCGCACCGCGCCCGTCGCGGCATCGACACTGTCGCGCGGGGCAAAATACTGATACAGCGCGGCCGCCTTTGCCGGCATCGAGTATCGCCCGGTTCTGACGTCGCGGAGGCGAGTGCTGTCCACTGCTTCCTTTGATTTCTTCATGCCGTGCAGCTCACGCCCCCGCGCCATGAACGATTCCAGCGCCTTGTGATAGCAGGCGACATGGAACTGCTTGCCCGCAGGGTCGTCGGCAACGCAGACCATGTCGTTCGTACCGGATCGGAGAGTGACGAACTTGCCCTGGTCAGTGTATCCGAGAACCTTGGAGTCCTTTTGCAGATTCTCTGGAAGCGGACTGATAGCCGCGGCAATCTGCCGCTCGGCAGAGGGGTAGGACGGAGTTTGAGCCTGGAGCGCCAACGCGGGGAGAACGAGTGGAAGAGCGACGGCGGCGATGCGCAACATTGGATATCCCGTTGGAAGTTGACGAGCGATAATATGTGCTGTCATGCCGCGGCGTGGCTACGCCATCGTATTCACCACCCTCGACTCACGCACCCATGCGCGTTGTAATCATCGGTGCCACCGGCCACATCGGCAGCTATCTGGTTCCGCGTCTCGTCATGGCGGGACACGAAGTACTTGCCGTCAGCCGCGGCCTGCGGCAACCCTATCACGAGTCCCTCGCATGGCGCCACGTTCAACACGTGGGCATCGATCGCGCGGCGGCAGAGGCCGACCGCACTTTCGGTAGCGCGATCGCGACGCTCTCGCCCGACGTCGTCATCGATCTCATCTGCTTCACTCTCGACTCAGCGGCGCATCTCGTTGATGCGCTCCGCGACCGGGTCGAGCTCTTCCTGCACTGCGGCACCTTGTGGGTGCACGGCGTTCCAAAGTCGCGTCCATACGACGAGACCGCTCTGCGGGAACCGTTTGGCGAATACGGCATCCGGAAGGCACAGATCGAGCGATTCCTGCTTGAAGCCGCGGGCAGCGGCTTTCCAGCTTCGGTGCTGCACCCCGGTCACATCACCGGTGCGGGTTGGGTTCCGGTCAATCCGGCGGGTAACCTCGATCTGACGGTTTTTGCACGCCTCGCGCAGGGGGACAAGGTTGCTCTTCCAGACGAGGGGATGGCGACACTCCAGCACGTTCATGCCGACGATGTAGCGCAGGCGTTCGAACTCGCGCTCGGCCAGCCCCACGCCGCAGTCGGCCAGGCTTTTCACGTCGCGGCGCGCGAACCGGTTACGATGACTGACTACGCAAAGTCGGCGTCGTCATGGTTCGGGCGCGATGCGTGCCTCGAGTTTCTGCCTTGGGACCAGTGGAGAACAACCGTAACCGCACAGGAAGCATTGATCACCCACGACCACATCGTGCACTCTCCCGCCGCAAGCGTAGCGAAGGCGGAGGCATTGCTTGGATTCAAACCCATGTACACCGCCGTCGATGCGGCACGGGAGGCCGTGAACTGGCTACTCGACAGCAAGGCGCTTATGCTTTCGGAATCGGCCAGACGGGTCGAGTAATGCGGAAATGTGCGAATGCGATGAAAGACATCCCACATCTGGTGACCGAGGTACGACTATGCTGATTCGGATCGCGCTGTTGATGCTGCTGGTGATTTTCCCCACAGCGTGTAGTCAGAGAGCTCAGTCGAACGGCCTGACTGAAGGGGGCCCTTCGGTTCAATACCGTTCGCCCGCCGGGATCGTGTATCGATCGCAGCCCGACACCGGTGCGATTGCTCGTGCTGAGGTCGCCCTCGCCGCCGATCCGCGCAGCGTCGAGAAAATCATTCAGCTCGGCGTCGCCCAGTCGGGTGCCCGTCAATTCCGGGAAGCAATCGCAACCTTCACCCGCGGCCTTGCAATCGCGCCGGACAATCCTTTGCTGCTGCGCTGGCGCGGTCATCGATACCTGACTGTGCGAGACTTCGATCGCGCGGCGGCCGATCTGACCCGCGGCAGTCGACTCGACAGCACGATCTACGGCATCTGGTATCACCTCGGCGTTGTCCGTTTCGCGCGCGGAGATTTCACTGGCGCAGCAGCAGCTTTTGCGACGGCTCAGGGGCGCGCGCCTGATGCTGGGGAACTGGCTGGGGCGACTGACTGGCTTTGGATGTCGCTCTCCCGCGCGGGACGGAACACCGACGCGCAGGCGATGCTGGCGAGGCGCCCCGATTCGCTGGCGGTATCCAATGCGTACGCGCGACGGCTCAAGCTTTACCGCGGCGAGATCGGCCCCGACCAGGTTTTCACGCCGGCCGACACAGCAGATGTCCAGATAGCAACGTTGAGCTATGGCGTGGGCAACTGGTTCCTGGTCAAGGGAGATACGGCCCGCGCCAGGAGCTGGTTTGAGCGCTCGGTTCGTTCGGGAGGCTGGCCTGGCTTCGGATTCATCGTATCGGAAGCGGAGCTCCGGCGTCTGCGGTGATCTCCAACGGAAGCAGCGTCGCGGTAATCGGTGCTTGCGCCTTCTGGTCTGGCGACTTCGCGCCCAGGAGCGGCGCGGGAACGTTCGTCGTCCCTGTAACCATTGAACGAGGATTGCAGAATGTGCCGGAACATCAAGACACTGGTCAATTTCGAGCCGCCCGCAACCGAAGATGAAATTCGCGCGTCGGCGCTTCAGTTCGTCCGCAAGCTGAGCGGGACGACCCGACCGAGCCGCGCGAACGAAGCGGCTTTCGATTGCGCGGTGGACGAAGTGACCGCCGCGGCATACCGGCTCGTCCATTCAATGAGCACGACCGCGGCGCCGAAGAATCGTGAAGAGGAGGCCCGGAAAGCACGCGAGCGGTCGCTCAAGCGTTTCGCGTGAGCCGTCGCCCGCCGCCGAATCGCTGGTGAGGTTTTTCCCAGATGGTCTCAGTGGTCTCGGTGGTCTCGGTGTCCATATCACCTGTGAGACTAAAGGAAGACGCTGAGTGCCAGACATCCCGCGGCGAATCCTGCTCGCCGACGCCGACGCATTCTACGTCGCGGTTGCGCGGATGATCGACCCCAACGGCGCCGGCCAGGCTCCGCTGCTGATAGTTGGCGGATCGCGCGAAAGCCGCGGCGTTGTCTGTTCTGCCTCATGGGAGACCCGCAAGTTCGGTGTCCGCTCCGCGATGCCCATCGCACGGGCGCTCAGACTTTGCCCCGACGCGATGTGCGTGCCCGTGCCACGCAAGGCTTGTTCGGCGAAAAGCGGCGAGATCCGGAGGGTGCTGGAACGCTTTGCCCCCGGCATCGAGGGCGCGAGTATCGATGAGTGGTATCTAGACCTTGGCGGCACCGAGCGCGTCTATCACCATGAGCACCTCGCCCGTACCGCACACCGGGCGCGCGACGCCGTTCATAACGAGACCGGGGTATCGATCTCGATTGGCGGAGGTACGAACAAACTCATCGCCAAGCTCGCTGTCGAGCGCGCCAAGCCAAAACCGGGCACCGGAGCAGATGGAGTGCACATCGTCGAGCCGGGAATGGAAGAAATTTTCCTGCGTACCTTCGCGCTCGCCGAACTTCCGCTCGTTGGGCCGAAGTTTCAGGAGCGGCTCGCAAAACTCGGAATGACAACCGTCCCTGATGTCCTTCGACACGAGCTGACCACGCTCCGGCAGTGGTTCGGGAAGAGAGAGGCGGAATGGCTCTGGGACCGGGTGCACGGCGTCAGCGATTCGGCGGTGGAGTCAGGCGGCGAAGCAAAGAGCATCAGCCGCGATGAAACCTTCGCGGAAGACTTGCATGAAGACAGTGACCTTGAACGCGAACTGCTGGCGCTGGTCACGCAGGCGGCATTCGATCTACGCGGCGCCGGCCTCGCCGCGCGGACGATCACGGTGCGCATCCGCGACATGGATTTCCGTACACGTTCCGCGCGACGAACTCTGACGGAGGCGGTTGTGTCAGATCGCGTCATTCTGCGTGTGGCCCGTGAGCTGCTGGCGAAACTGCGTGGTGTGCGCCGGGTGCCCGCACGTTTGCTTGGAGTTGCCCTTTCAGCCCTGGCGCATGATCCAAAAGCTGATCAGATGATCTTGTTCTCTGCGGGTGCTGATCTGTCGGCGGAAACGGATCGCGACCGCCTGGTTGCCCGAACCGTCGACCGGGTGAGGGACAAGTTCGGCCCAAAGGGAATTCTGCCGGCATCCCTTACGAGGGATTCGAACTGACTATGTCTCGACCCGCAGCGGGTAGCGGGTAGCGGGTAGCGGGTAACGGGTAGCAGGTAGCGGGTAGCGGGTAGCTCACGCTGCCGCAGTCATCTCCGATTCTCGGACGGCGTCTGCACCAGGCCTCACGCGCCGCAGCATGATAACCACCACAACCGCCATCGCCAGCACCATCACAGCGCCGATGCCGGCAACCAGCTCCAGCGATTGCGCGAATGCACCGCGCGCTGTATCGGCAAGCGCGATGCCTTCCGCGCCGCTCAGTCCGTTGCCGATGTCCACCGCGCCCCCGAGCGTTGCCCGCGCGCTTTCTGCTGCTTCCCGATCCACACCGGCCAGCACGTCTCCGCTCATGATACGGCGATAGGCGGCGGTACCGATGCTGCCGAGGATGGCGATGCCGAGTGCCAGACCAAGCTCGCTGCTCGTTTCCGAGATTGCCGATGCGGCGCCAGCGCGCGCGGGCGGAGCGACACCAATGATCATGTCGGTGGTCAACGTCATCGTCGCGCTGAGTCCCACCGAGATGATCACGAACGCAGTCACAATGACAGTCAGCCCTGACCCGTCCCCGACCCGCGTCAATACGGCCATCCCCACCGCCGAGAGGATGAGGCCCGCGCCCATCACGTAGGCGTGACGAAACCGTCGTACGCTGAGCGGGGCCAGCATCGATCCGGCCATTCCTGCAATCGTCGATGGCAGTAGCGCAAGGCCCGCGCGAAATGGTGAGAGACCAAGGACGAGCTGGAGGTACTGCGCAACGAAGAGATAGATGCCCGCCATTGCGAGCAGCGCGACAAGTTGAGTCGCAACAGATGCGGTGAAAGCCGGAACCTGAAAGAGCCGCAGATCGATGAGCGGATCGGCGAGTTTTCGCTGGCGGTACACGAACACCAGCCCAGCTGCGATGCCGGCCACGATTGAGATCATGGACTCGGGGCCGGGTCCGTCCTGTGCGACCCGTTTGATTCCATAGATGACCGCCAGCATCGCAGTGAGCGAAAGAGCGGCACTGATCAGATCCAGCCGACCGGAGTCGGGGTCGCGATTTTCAGGAAGGAGAAATGGCCCCAGCACCAGCAGCAACGCCATTACCGGGACGTTCAGGAGAAATACCGAACCCCACCAGAACCGCTCGAGGAACAGCCCGCCCAGCACCGGGCCAATTGCGCTCCCAATCATGAAAGCATTCAGCCACACTGCGATGGCAACCGTGCGCTGGCCGGGATCATGAAACATGTTCCGGATCAACGCCAGCGTGGACGGCATCAGCGTCGCACCTGCAATTCCCAGCAGGGCGCGGGTGGCAATCAACATTTCGGCGGTGGTTGAAAACGCGGCCAGCGCCGAGGCCGCGCCGAAGAATGCAGCGCCGATCAGCAAGAGTCTGCGGCGACCGATCCTGTCACCGAGCGTGCCCATGGTGATAAGCGAGCCAGCAATCAGGAATCCGTAGATGTCCACGATCCACAGCAGCTGAGCGCTGCTGGGCTGGAGGTCTGCGCTCAGTGCGGGTACGGCGAGGTGCAGAACGGTGAGGTCCATCGCCAGCAGCATGCACGGAAGCGTGAGCACGGCGAGTCCGATCCATTCGCGGCGGCCGGCCCGGGCTGGACCTGTGGCGGTTACGTCAGTCATTCCCACAACGTACAATTCGAGTGCAGGGCTTTCCGCTCAGGAGCCAGAAAGCGCGCGACAGGTCAGCAAATAGATACATGGGCGGGGCGAAGCGGCAAAGCCCAATAGTTCGCGAGTGCAAAACGTAATCATCCCGTGGCACTTCACGGAATGGTAAACGGTGATCCTCTGACCAGGTTTCTCACGATGAGATACTCCCGCCGTTCGATGATATTCGGACTCCTCGCGTTTTGCGCCGCATGCACCAATCCGTTCAGCTCCGCCAGAGACGTAACACTTCCCATCACCGATTTCGTTGTGCCTGAGTCTGCGTCCCCCGGTGCGCCGTTCACCGTGAGGCTTACGGTCATGAGCGGCGGGTGCCGCAGGTTCGAGAGACTGGTTGCCACCCGTCGTCCGGGCGAACTGTCGTTCGAAGCCCGCGGACGCGATAGCTCCGGCCCAAACGGCCTGTGCACTGACGACATCCGAAAGGATCCGCAAACTTACGAGGCGACGCCTCCGTTCTCGAACCCTTTCACCGTCCGCGCGATGCAGCCTGACGGCAGTTCCGTGTCGCGAACGGTTCGCGTTCAATAGACCGCACACAGGAAAGTCCGGTGCGTGAACTCCCTTGATTGCTTGCGGTCAATTACAGCGCGCCCGGATCGACCCTTGCGGTCGCTGACAATCAGGGGCGCGCTTGCCGCCGCTCTTGCCGCGCTGGCAGGGTGTTCAGGGAATCGCCCTCCCGCGGATAAGGTGAGCAGTATCGCACTGCCCGCCGGCGGGACTTCCTTGAGCAGGCACGGGCTGCCATCACCGTCAAAAGTCGGCCCTCGACTGTCGGATGCGGAAGTTCGCGATTCAATTCCGCTGGCTGACATTCACAGCGACTTGTCGTACGCCGTCAAGCTCGACGTGGCGCGGGACTCTGCTGGTGAATCACCTGCGCATATTCTTCGTGCTGCAGTCACCGTGCGAAACATCTCATCCCGCATGGTTCGCCTTGAGTATGGTGCGTGTGCCGTCAGCCTGAGAGCGTATCGCGGCTTGCGCAACGGACGAGGTCCCGTGTGGAGATCTGAACACCGAGCTGGGTGGCCGACCGCAACCGCGTACGACTGTGAAGCGATTCTGTTCGGCATTACGCTTGCGCCCGGCCAGTCGGAGACGAAACCGGGGTTTGGAGGACTGAACACCAGAGTTCCGCTACCGCAGATTTACGGCGATTCCCTGCCCGCGGGAGATTATTCGTTCAGCGTGCGATTAGAGTTGAATGGCGACACCACGGTTTTGAGCGGTGGCCATGCCATGCTCGTCCCTTCTCGATTCGTTGTCAGGCCCGACTATCCCCTCGACGGATTTCGCTACCATGGCGAAGCTCACGAAGTCACAGCGCCTCGCCAGACGTTCGATGTCCGGGTCGACGTCACCAACGGTGGACGGAGGGGCGAGCTGACCCGCTACATCTCGCGCGATTGTCCGATCGTGCTGCACGCGTATCGAAGCGCCGATGCCCAGCGCACCGCGCCCCCGGCTCCCGTCTGGATTTCTCCGCGGAGTTGTGTGCCCGTGCCCGATCCTGTTCGTCTTGCACCGGGAGAGAGTCGAATGCTGACGCGGCAGGTTACTGGACCCGAGGTGCTTGGAGACTCGCTTGCCCCGGGACGTTACTTCTTCACAGCGATCGTGCCACTGATCGACTCACGTACCTCGCGGATAAACCGGCGGCTGTGGCTCGATGTGGGAGCGTTCGAACTGCGCGCGCCTGTACAGTCGCGTCGAGTGCCGTCGAGACGCGTTGCCGAACCGCGCACACGCTCGCGCGGTCGTGGGCGCAGTTGACCGCGTCCACATACGTAACTACTGTTATTACATGAAGCCGGTAGAACTCAAAGTCGCCCGCATCGGAAACTCCCGCGGCGTCCGCATCCCTGCCGCAACTCTTGCCAGGTACCACATCGGCGAGAGCGTCGTCATGGAAGAGAAGACTGAAGGCATCCTCCTCCGCCTACGGGGTGCGGCGAGCCATAAGCTCTCATTTCTCGAAACGGCACGGGAAATGGCGACCAGCGTCGAGGACTGGACCGAGTGGGACGCAGCCGATGGCGACGGTCTCAATGAGATCACCTGGGACACGGAAAGACTGCCCCGCGTCGCCGAGCGCGAGCCGAATCACACCGCCCGCAGACGCTCGGGCGCCGGGTGAAACGCTACGACATCCGTTGGGCGGCGCTCGATCCCGCACGAGGCGCCGAGATGGCGAAGTCGCGCCCGGTCGTGATCGTCAGCCTCGACGAGCTCAATGAACACCTCCAGACGGTCACTGTCTGTCCGCTCACCACACAGCTCCACCCCACCTGGCGCACCCGGCTCGCCGTACGAGCCGGCCGGCGCGACGCGGAGATCGCCGTCGACCAGATCCGCACCATCAGCAAATCACGCATCGGCCGCAAGCTTGGGAACCTTACCGATTCAAAGGCCGGCACGCTCCGGCGCCTCATCACGGAGATGTATGGCGAATAGATGGATTCCTATTTGTGGGGCCTGGTTTATGCGACCGAAGCAACCCGGGCGTTGCTGACAACCGCATCTCGCGATCTGAGGCTGGACGCGAGCGCCGAAAGCGTCGCGATGTCGTGAAGTCGAGGGCACGATTGCAACGGGCAGGGTCCGAGGCGGCAACGAGATATCTATGGGGTCCCATATAATGGCTGCAGACCTTTCTCCTCCCTCTCAGCCGCGACTCTACACCGATCTCGCGCCCTGGTGGGCGCTCATGTCCGCGCCTCATGAGTATGTCGAGGAAGCGGCATTCTACGCCGGTCTGCTCGGCGCCAATGCCTCGCTTACGCTCCTCGAGCTCGGCAGCGGTGGCGGCAATAATGCATCTCATCTCAAGGCTCATTTCGGTGCCGTGACTCTGGTGGACCGCTCGACCGGCATGCTCGACGTGAGCCGCGCGCTCAATCCGGAATGCGAGCACGCCGAGGGGGACATGCGAACTGTGCGGCTGGGCCGCCAGTTCGATCGCGTGTTTGTCCACGACGCCATCTCGTACATGACCACCTACACCGATCTCCGCCAGGCAGTCGAGACAGCGTTCGTATATTGCAAGCCCGGCGGTCTCGCCGTCTTTGCACCCGACCACGTCCGTGAGAACTTTCGGCCCTCCACCGACCACGGAGGCAACGACGGGGTGAACGGGGCGCTGCGCTTCCTCGAGTGGGCGTGGGATCCCCATCCTTCCGATTCCACCTGCACTGTGGATTACGCCTATCTCATCAGGGCAAAAGATGGATCGGTGCGGGTAGAGCACGACCGGCACATCGAAGGACTGTTCTCCCGCTCCGACTGGCTTCGCGTAATGTCAGAAGTCGGATTCGAAACCCGGATTGTTCCTTTCGACCACTCCGATCTGGAGCCCGGGTCGTACGACCTGTTCGTCGCGAACAAAACTCAGTGAACGACGCATCTGACACGAATGCCCCGGCGGGTGACTCGGTTTCGCCGGTGTCGGCCGGTGATATCGGCGGCCTTCTCGCGTTCCTGCGGGCAGCGGAAGGATTGAAAACGGCTGCTCGCAACGGATGGACTTCAGCCGGGCGACAGGAAAGCGTTGCCGATCACACGTGGCGCCTTTGACTCATGGCAATGGCCGTGCATCACCGGTTCCCTGATTATCGTTTCAATCTGGCGTACGGCCGGGAATACACCGCTGATCATCCGGTGCTCGCAACGCTGAGGCAGATACTCGACGATGAAGCCGAGCGTCGGTCGAGGGAAACCTGACCGGGCCTTGCAGGGTAAGCTTTACCGATGCCGTCTCGCTCCACAGGAGATAGATTCGCAGATTCAGTTTTAACATCAAATGTGTAACTCCAGTCCGGCTCTCACGCCGGGCCTGACTTGCACTTTCGGGGACCATTTCTTTGCTAAATCGGATCATCGACTTTCTGGCGATGGGTTCGGATCGTCCGATGCGACGTTTGCTGGCCTATTACGCCGTTCTCGCCGCATTGCTTTTTGGGCTGTCGTACGTCCTGCCGGAGAGTGACCGGCTGCTGATCGGCAAGGGCCTCGACACCCAGACGTCCACAGCCTCCAGCCCCTTCATTCTGCAGGACGGTCTCAATCCCGCGCCGACCCCCAGTCCCGCGGCCACCGTCGTCTCGATCTTCGGTGTCGGTTCCCTCGGCGAGTTGCTGATAACGACGACGCTCATCCTCATCGGCACGATCCTCCTGATGCTGCCCGTGTCGTGGGTATACATGTCGGCGCGGCAGATTGCGGGTCACAGCCAGGCCGTCGTTCAGACGCTGATCATCCTTCCGCTTGTCGTCGCTGGAATCGTGCTGATCGTGAGGGACAGCCTCGCACTGGCATTCAGCCTTGCCGGCGTCGTGGCGGCGGTGCGATTCCGCACCAATCTGCGGGACACGCGGGATGTCGTCTTCATCTTTCTTGCGATTGCCGTCGGCTTCGCGGCGGGAGTACAAACGCTGGCGGTCGGTGCCGCTCTGACGGTCGTCTTCAATTTTGTGCTGCTTTTTACATGGCGATACGATTACGGACGGAATGTTCTTACGCCGACAGCGGCGTCGCGATGGGCGGGACCGCTGAACAGTCTCGTGAACAATGAGGATCACGACGCTGTGCCGGATCGCGATCTCGTGCTGTCGCTGACACCGCAAACCGCGGACGCGCTGGCCGAGCGGTTCGAACGCGTTAGCGACGTACTCGGCACTCGCAAGAAGAACCCCCGCTTCGATGCCGTTCTTACGATTACGACCGATAAGGTGACGGAAGCGCAGCAGCTGGCGGAAAGCGTCCTGGGGGAGAAGACGAGACGCTGGAAACTCGATGAAATCGAGGAGCACATCGGCAAGCCGTCTGAGATCTATTACCTGTTGCGCCTGAAAAAATCCGCGACCCGTGATGAGCTCCTCACGGCCATCCGTGATGGGGCAGGAGACCGGATCGCGACAGTCGATCTCGAAAGCCGCGACGGCGTTGGCGACGAGGTCGGTATTTCGTCATGACGCTGGCGCAGGTAGTCGCAGTTTCGCTGGGACTTTTGATGTCCGTTGCGGGCTGCAGAAAGGATGACAGAAAGGTGTCTTCGGCCGACGCGGCAATGCTCGCCAACCGGGAGACTCAGCTGGCGCGCCGGCTGGCGGCGCGCGACCTGGCACCGGGCGCACCGCTGGCCATGTGGATCCTCCCTCGCGAGCTGCGGGAGATCTCCGGACTCGCCCTTACCGCAAATGGGCAGTTGCTCGCGCACAACGACCAGCGAGCTGTGGTGTTCGTGATCAATCCCCGCCGCGGTATCGTTGTGAAGCGGTTCTCCGTCGGGGAAAAACACGGCACGCGCGGAGATTTCGAGGCGATTACGGTTGCACAGAACTCGATGTACCTCCTCACCAGCAACGGCAAGCTTTACCAGTTCAAGGAGGGAGCCGACGGCGCAACAGTGCGCGCGACGCTGCACGATACCCGTCTGGGCCGCGAATGCGAGTTCGAGGGACTGGCCTTCGACCCGCGCAGCTCGGTCCTGCTCCTTCCGTGCAAGAATGTCGAAACGAAGAAGCTGCGCGACCAGCTCGTGATCTACCGCTATCACCTCGGAGCATCGGCATCGCCGCAGATGTCCATGCTCACTATTCCGCTCGAGCGCGTGATTGGACCAAATGATTGGAAGCGCCTTCACCCCACCGACATTGCTGTCGACCCCGTGACGGGTAATTACGTGTTGATCGCCGGGCCGGAACAGGCGCTCATCGAGGTCACTCCAACCGGTGAGTTGGTGCGCTCAATGACAATTCCGGGCCGGCACCCGCAGGCGGAAGGCGTCGCTGTGAGCCGCGACAGCATCATTGCTATCGCCGATGAAGCAACGAAAGGCGCCGCCATGATAACCCTTTACCGCTGGCCGATTGGCACGGCGGCGCCCTCTTCCCAATGATCGGTTTTCGCGGCTCGCGGTGGTTGCCCGGTGGCATCCTGCTGACCCTGATGGCCATTCTGCCGCGGCACCTGCATTCCCAGCGGCAACCTGCCCCGGCGATCCTGGGCAGGGATACCGTGACCATAGTGGCGAGTGACATGTATGCCGCCGGTGGTAGCTATCGCTACCTCCTGGGAGACAACTATCGCGACCAGTGGGGGGAGCCAATCCGGGTGCCGGTTCTGGATCTCCGGGGCTTTGCCGGCGGACTTACACCGCTGAAGGAAGGCGGCGGCATGCAGACCCGGTCCCTGCGATTTGGAGCGGCTGACAGTTCCGAATTCGTGTTCAGGCCGGTATTCAAGGCATTTTTTGGCCGTCTGCCTCGCCAGTATGAAGGCACCGTTATCTGGGACGTTTATCGTGACCAGGGCAGCGCCTCGCATCCCTCGGCGGCTGTCATTGCTCCGCCAATTCTCAGGGCCTTGGGCGTGCTTCATCCTGTACCCCGACTCGTCGTGATGCCAGACGATCCTCTATTGGGAGAATTCAGGAAAAACTTTGCAGGTGTGCTGGGCACTATCGAAGCGTATCCGCAGGATCCGGACAGAAGTGGAGAATTCGGCGGCGCCGTCGACATCATCGACAGTGAGGAATTGCTCAAGCGCATTAATCAGGATCCCGACGATCAGGTGGATGGCCGTGCTTTGCTCACGGCGAGACTTGCGGATCTCCTTCTGGGCGACAATGACCGTCATCCCGACCAGTGGAGATGGGCACGCGCGAAAAAAGGCGCGGGTTCACGGTGGCTGCCCATTCCGCGCGATCGGGACAAGGTGTTTGTCTCGTACGACGGATTCCTGCTGGATATCGCGCGGCGGGCTGTGCCGAGTCTCATAAAATTTCGCAGTGAACTTTCCAGTCCGACCGCTGTTTTCGATAATGCGATCGAATTTGATCGCCGCCTTCTGGCTGGCCTCGACAGACGCGCATGGGACTCGGTTGCGGCGAGTGTGGTTCGAAGAGTAGGCAATCCTGTAATAACCGAGGCAATTCGAGCCATGCCGCGGGAGCATGCGGCGCTGTCCCCCGATCTCGGCAATACACTCAGGGCGCGCCGCGATCAACTGCCTGAGGTAGCTCGCCGGTACTACGAAAGTCTGTGGGCTACCAGCGATATCCATGCAACCGACAAGGACGACCGGGCGACAGTCGTGCGAGCGGCAAACGGCGGTGTGACTGTCCGGATTCAGTCGGAAACCAGGGCTCCCTGGTTCGTGCGTCACTTCGAGCCTGGTGAGACCTCCGAAATAAGAATCTACCTCCACGGGGGCGACGACCGGGCAGCTGTCAACGGCAACGTTGCACGCAGCATCCCGGTCAGAATTGTCGGAGGCAACGGGACCAACTGGCTTACCGATATATCGATCGTTGGAGGAAAGAAAAATCCGACGAGAATGTACGACATGGGTGCAGTGGCCGACATCAAATATGCCCCTGACACGGCTGGTGAAAGAGCAAGTCCGACCGCAGCTCTGAACGACTACTTCAATCGGCGTCCTTGGGTTTTCGCCTATGGTGAGCTGGTGCCACCGCAGCGCGATCGTGGCGCTTCCATCACGCCGGTTGTTGGCGTGAGAACAGGCCATGGTCTGGGCGTGGTCCCAAAGATAGGCGTATCTCGAGTCCAGTACGGATTCCGCCGGGTTCCATACGCGACCATGCTCAAGGGTGAGCTGGAATACTCGACTGCGATCGGGGGATTCGAAGTCGGGCTGGAGGGCGACCGGCGGTTCGAGAGTTCGTCGTTGCATACTATGGCCGAAGCAAACATGTCGCAGATCAAGGTCGGTGAATTTCGAGGTTTCGGAAATGACACCCCTGATTCGCCCGGAGACTTCTACGATGTGCGCCAGACACAGTGGCTTCTGCGACCCGCGCTTGGATATTCGTTCGCGCCCGGAACGGAACTGTCGATTGGGCCGATAGTCCGGTTTACGTCCACCGACAGCACGGCTGGCAGGTTCATTTCAGAACAGAGACCATACGGATTTGGGGATTTTGGCCAGGCGGGTGTCCAGCTCCAGATGGAGTATGATAGCCGTGATCTGCCGATCAGCGGCAGCAGCGGTCGATCCAGAGGGCTCACCGCACGTTCTCTTCCGGCGGTTTGGGGGAAAGCGGAGATGGTTGCAGGTGCGTATCCGGGCTTCTGGGACGCCCAGACCGCGTATCAGGAAATGTCAGCGGTAGCGATGTCATATCTGACGATGCCTGTGCTGTCGCGACCGGTGCTGGCGCTCCGGGCAGGAGGCAAGAAGGTCTTTGGAGAGTTTCCTTTTTTCGACGCGGCTTTCATCGGCGGATCGCGATCGCTTCGCACCGAGGAGCGGCAACGTTTTGCTGGCGACGCGTCACTATTCGGCGCAGCAGAGCTGCGTCTGCCAATCGCGAGGTTTCCATTGATACTCCCACTCGATGTCGGGGTATTGGGATTCATCGATGTGGCCCGGGTTTATCTGGACGGAGAGTCAGCCGGCGGATGGAATACCGGCAACGGCGCGGGGTTCTGGGTTGGAGTCATCAACCCCGGCACGAACCTCAACGTTCTCTTCACGAACAACAGCGAGCGGCGGGTGCTGCTGAATCTCGGTTTTGTCTTCTGAAGCGCTGGGTTGACCTGCACGTGAAGCCACGACGATTGACGAGCATTCAACAGCCTGCGTGATCGAGGTCCTGAGGCGTCGGGTGTTGCGCAGAAATTCGGCATCATGGATTGCACTGCCGTTCCTGCTGTTAAACTGCGATGGCGGCAACTATGGCCTGAGTCGGACGCTTCCGCCTGCAGACTCGCCCGCTGAGGCAGTGGCGCTGGCGGGGGCGCGACTGATGATCGGAACGGGTGATATCGCGACTTGCGGAAATGACGGCGACGAAGCAACCGCGGTGCTGGTGGACAGCGTCCTCAGAGCGGACTCCGCGGCAAATGTCGAGAACGTGGTATTCACTCTTGGAGATCATGCCTATCCTGAGGCTTCGGATCAGCAGCTTACGAGGTGTTACACACCATCCTGGGGCGATACCGCGAAGCTGATCAGGAAAGCAATTCGTCCGTCGATGGGAAACCACGACTGGTACGCTGATCGCGGGGCGCCCTATTACCGCTACTTCGGAGCGCGCGCCGGGGAAGCCGGCAAAGGTTACTACAGCTATGCCCTGGGGGAGTGGCAGGTAGTTGTCCTGAACAGCGAGCTGGCGATCAACGGCAGTGACGCGGAGCGCGATATTCAGGAGACATGGCTGAGGCAGCAACTGTCAGGCGATACAAAGGGCTGCACCCTCGCATATTTCCATCGACCGCTCTTCAGCTCGTCCTACCGGCAGGGCGACCCGGCGATGCGCCGTTTGTGGGACATTCTCCATGCACGTAACGCGGATCTCGTGCTGAGTGGGCATGATCATCACTACGAACGATTCCTGCCGCAGACACCGGGCGGTGTTGCCGACAGCGTCAGGGGGATCGAGCAGATTCTCGTGGGAACCGGTGGGGCAAGCCTTCGCGGATTCCGGTCGCGCTTCGGTATACTTGGCCGTTCAACCGCGAAAAATTCGATCGTGCAGATTCAGGGACATTTCGGGGTGTTGCTGCTTACACTGGGGCCCAACGCCTACCGGGGTGCGTTCCTGAGCACCGACGGACGTGTCTGGGACAGGCATGGTCGGAGTTGCCACTAGTGGACTGTAACTGAAGTAATGATAGCATTGATCTTGCGGTGGGATTCGGCATGTTTACCATCGCGATGGACATCATCCTTCCCGCCGCCGAGCGCAGGGTGCTTGCGAGCATGCTGCGCTCCACTACCGTTCCCGCCGGCCTCGTCAGGCGTGCCCGGGTCATCCTCGCCCTGGCTGATGGCGAGAGCTACGACTCGATCGCCACGACGCACGGGGTAACTGACGCCTTCGTCGCTCGATGGAAGCGGCGTTTCGTCGAGGGCGGACTGCTCGCGCTGGGCGACTTGCCGCGCAGCGGCCGGCCAGACCGCCTCGATCCGAGGGTCGAGGCGAAGATCCTGGCCCGCACCAGAGAAAAGCCGCCTTCGCCGTTCACTCACTGGAGCGCTCGTCGCATGGCCAAAGCCACAGGGGTCAGCCACATGACCGTCGCCCGGGTATGGAAGCGAGCGGGGCTCAAGCCTCACCGCTTGGAGCGCTACATGACGAGCGACGATCC
This sequence comes from Gemmatimonadaceae bacterium, assembly GCA_037721215.1. Classification (NCBI taxonomy): domain Bacteria; kingdom Pseudomonadati; phylum Gemmatimonadota; class Gemmatimonadia; order Gemmatimonadales; family Gemmatimonadaceae; species Gemmatimonadaceae bacterium. Next base: position 91,543 of record JBBJNV010000004.1, on the reverse strand, counting down.
GGACTTCGAGAGGAAGGCGGCCGACGTCATCGGGCTCTACCTCGATCCGCCGACTAACACTGTGGTGTTCTCGGTCGACGAGAAGTCGGCGATCCAGGCGCTGGACCGGCTTGATCCAGTTCTTCCCCTGTCGCCCGGCCGAGCGGAGAGACACGGGTTCGAGTACAAGCGCAATGGAACCCTCTCGCTCTACGCCGCGCTTGATATTCGGACTGGCCATGTGCAAGGGATGACGGCCGACCGGCACACGAGTGCCGAGTTCCTGCGCTTCCTCAGCCGACTTATCATCACGCAGCCCCGACACAAGGAAATCCACATCATCGCCGACAACCTCTCGGCGCATAAGACCAAGGCCGTCGGCGCGTGGCTCGCCGAGAACCCGCGGGTGACGATCCACTACACCCCGACCTACAGCTCGTGGCTCAACCAGGTCGAGCTCTGGTTCTCGAAGATCGAGCGCGACATGATCGCCCGGGGCATCTTCAAATCCACGACCGACCTGCGCCGGAAGCTGATGCACTACATCAGGCAGCATAACAAGACGTGCCAGCCCATTAAATGGTCTTACAGCAATCCGACGAATCGCATCCGTGCAACCATTAATTGAGTTACAGTCCACTAGAACGCGTTTCCCCGATGATCATGCGCCCCCTGACTGGCTAACGTTCAGGTTCTGCTGAACGCACATCTAATAGTGTCAAGCGAAGCGAGGTGCCGGAAAGTGATTGACAGCAGCAGCGTTCGTCAGGAGGCGACGTACGATCTTTTCTGTTACTCAACCACGCGAAATGGATTTGAAACAAGTAATGAAACCCCAATGGGATCGCCGATCCGATTCTAAGATCTTGTCATAATTCCGTCAGACTTTCCTGCTACTTCATGTACTCCACCTGCATCTTCTGTCACTCGCGGCTCGGCACGAATGAAGCGATCGAGCACTTCCCGGTCGGAAGGAAGCTCGCGTTCGACGCAGCGAAGGGGCGCCTGTGGGCGGTGTGTGGAAAATGCGGCCGCTGGAATCTCACTCCGATCGAGGAGCGATGGGAAGCAATCGAGGAGTGCGAGCGCCAGTATCGGGGAACGGTCATGCGGGCATCAACAGATCAAATCGGACTTGGGCGGGTACGCGAAGGGACGGACCTTGTCCGCATCGGTGAGCCACTCCGCCCCGAGTTCGCTGCCTGGCGATACGGTCGCTACTTCGAAAGACGGCGACGCGTACAGCAGATTGCGCATGTCACTGGGCTGGCTGTTGCTTTTGGCGTGATCGTGATCGGTGGAGGTTATGTGAGCATTGCTCCGCTGCTCAGTGCGGGGATCGCACGGGCGCTCCACCGCAAAAGTGAGCTGGGAAAGTCGCGAAGATTCATCGTCAAACGTGCGGAGCTGGGATTTAACCGCAGGATCTGGAAACACGAATCGGTAGGCGTGCGAATCTTTTCAACCCCAGATGATCAGGGATGGGGAATCCGGTTCGCACTCGACGCCAGGTTTCTCGACTTTTACGGATCAGAAGCACTCCACACTGCGCAGCTCGTTGCGCCGGCGATGAACGTCGAAGGAGCGACCGCCTCGCACGTTGACATCGCAGTCAGGGAGATCGAGCGCGCTGGGTCAGCCGATCTCTATTTCCGAAGAATCCTGAAGTATGGCGAGACCCTTGGCTGGAAGTACAGCGGCATCAACGAATATCCCGAAGAGATGCGGCTCGCTTTCGAGATGGCGGCTCACGAACAATCTGAGCGGGTGGCGATGGAGGGAGAGCTCGCTCAGCTCGAGTCGGACTGGCGAGAGGCGGAAGAAATTGCTGCCATCGCCGACAATCTTTTTCTGCCTAAGTCGGTTACAGATTTCATGGAGCGGCACCGTCGGAACTGACGCGGTGTCCGCTTGCCAGTCTGCCGTTGTTGGTGGCGCAACTGTTAGCGCTCACGAAGACAGGACGGCGATGCACTCCATTTTCTTAAAGGTGAGCGTCCAAGCGAAGCGCAAACGCGACGCGTTTTCCGCCTGTGACGCGGGGCCAAAAATCCCCTGGCAGAATATTACGCCGCTTTTACGCTTACTTCCTACCGCCTCCACTCCGCGATGGCGCTTGCATTTCCCGCCTGATCGACTGCCTGTACGATCACGCGATCGGTTGCGGTATCCAATGGAACGGTTAGGTCAGTCGCAAACTGAACACGCTGTGTCCATGAGCCCGAAGCTCGCCGCCTGATCACCCACCATCGCGCCCGCTCGCCCGATGCCGGCGTGATCGTGATTGCCGACCCCGACGTTGTCAGCGCAGGCGCGCCGGGGGCCGAAGCGTCGAGCCACGGGACCGCCGGAACGAGTGCGCCGGTTTTGTAAATATCTGCCGCGAGTGTCGCCGCAAGCATGCCGCCGTTCCGCTTGAGCGTCGTGGTGGTATTGTAGAGGAGGTGTCCGGTACCCGCCGGCCTCGCACGCGTCGTGCGAATCTGCTCCGGGATTTCCTGCATCGTAAATGCGCTCGGGGTTCCGTCTCCCACTTTGTAAGTGGCGAGCCCCGGCCATACGTGCCGGCCTTTGATGTTTTGCGAGAACCACCAGTCGAGCAGGGCAGGGAAGCTTTGTTGCGGTGCACTGATGGCCCAGTAAAGCTGCGGTGCGAGATAGTCCAGCCAGCCCTCCTGGAGCCATTTGCGCGAGTCAGCATAGATCGAGGCGAATGCGTCGAGACCGTTTACGCCCGCCGGGAAACCTGGGCGCCAGATGCCAAATGGAGAGATGCCCACCTTCACGGTCGGCTTGATCGCATGCACTTCGCGGTTCAGCCTCTCAACGAATCGGTCCACGTTTGCGCGCCGCCAGTCGCCGCGCGATAGCCCGGCACTGTATTTCGAGTATGAGGCGTCATCAGGAAAAGCGAGGGGCTGTCCCGCGCTGTTGTTCACAACGTACGGATAGAAGTAATCGTCGGCGTGAATGCCGTCGATATCGTAACGGCGTACGATGTCAGTGATGACGCGCATCGAGTGATCGTGTACTTCCGGCTCACCGGGATCCATCCAGAGATTTCCGCCGTAGATACGGACGAGATCTCTTTTCGTGTTGTACAGGTGCAGTGCGGCAAGCTTGGCGGTATCTGACGTATTCCCGGCGCGGAACGGATTGATCCACGCATGCAGCTCCATCCCGCGCGCGTGCGCCTCCTGAATCGCAAATGTCAGCGGATCGTAGCCGGGATCCTTTCCCTGCGTCCCGGTCAGGATAGCGGCCCACGGCTCGAGTGCCGACAGATACACAGCATCGCCCGCGGGGCGGACCTGCAGAACGATTGTATTGATCCCGGTCGTCGAAGCCCGTGTCATTATGTCGCTCAACTCCGCGCGCTGCTGCTCCGCGGTGAGAGTCGACCTGCTCGGCCAGTCAATATTTGCCACTGTCGCCACCCACAGGCCGCGCATCTCCCGCTGCAAAGCCGGCGCAGTCGTGTCGAGTGGCGCGATTGGTGGCGGACCCGGCGGGATCGGCGGGATCGGCGGTGGGCCAATGATGTCCGTGCCCGGGCTGGAACAGCCGGCAACAGCGGCAAGCAGCAGGAAGCCACATCTGCGAACGGTCAGGGCGATCATGGGATATTCCATCCAGGGGCATGGAGCTCAGTATCAGAACAGATGATTCGCAGGAAAATCTAATACCGCGCAACCGGCTTCGCCGCATCGCGCACAGGGGGGCGATCGGTTAGAATCGACGGCATGCTAACCGATCGAATTCGCTCGTTGTTCCAGCGTGCCGCGCCCGGCCGGGTGGAAGCACAAGGCGACAATGTGTTGGATCCCTTGCATCTCGCTGCCTGTGCCCTCCTGCTGGACATTGCATTTGCCGATGGCGAGTTCTCGCCGTCGGAACGGACCCATATCGAACAGTCACTGGAGCGACACTTTGCCCTTTCCGCTGGTGATACGGCGAAAGTGATGGCACTCGCCGAAGAGGAACGGCTGCGCGCTGTGGACCACTTCGCGTTTACATCTGCGCTGATAAGGAGCTACGATACAGGCCAGAAGCTGGTGCTGGCGGAAGTGATGTGGGGTGTTGCGCTCGCCGACGGGCAGATCGCCGAGCACGAACATTATCTCACGCGGAAGATTTCCAACCTGCTCAACCTCGAGCCGGGCTACCTGTCCGCTGCCAAGCAGGCGGCTGCATTGAAAAAAGGTGATGACACTCACTCTGGACCCGGCGACACGCAATGAACCTGGCGGTGTGGATTCCATTGGTGACCATTGCCGGGACGCTGCTGCTGGTGCTGACGAGTCTGCTGAACTTTTCCGTCTTCGTGAGGCAGTTGCGCGCATCGAGGGAGCAACTCGAAATGGCGCGTCGCCAGCTGGAGAACTCCCGGCAGCAGCCGGAGATTCAGCTGGTGCAGCGAGCCATGATCGAGACATCGGATCATCTCAAGTTGCTTGTCGAAAAGCCTTATCTCCGTCCCTATTTCTATGACAACCGAAAGTGGACGGAAGGAGACACGGCGACCCGTGACGAAGTGAAGGCGATGGCTGAGCTGCTGCTCAACAATTTTGCATCCGCAATTATTCACGCTGCCGCGTTCCCGCAATATCCAGTGCGCAGCGTGGAGCAGACAATCCGGATTCACCTTCGCACCAGCCCGGCTTTGTGTGAGTTTCTCATCGAAGGTTTCGGCCGATTTCAGGTTGCAGGTCTTGCGCTGCTCTACCTGAAAAACGAGACGAGAGCCCAGATCGAAGCTGACCTTGCGATGCTCATCGCCGAGGCCGGGCAGGACGAGAGAGAAAGGTCGCGGCGCGTGACGCTGCTGCAGCATGTCAGGTCGACAACAGAAGGAGATGCTCTGGAAATGGCAAAATACAGTCTGGAAAATGCACGGCTGCCTGCAGTCCCGGCGCGGAAGGCAAGTTGAGCCTCGGCAGGCGTCGAAAACTGTGTTCTGCGTTGTTGTATCCCGCTGCGGCGTTGTTGCTGGGAGGTTGCAACGCACGTATGGCTCCTCCGGCCGGAATGCCCGATGGGGTGCACTACATCTCCCGCGCTGAGTGGGGTGCACGGGCACCAGTGCTGCCAATGCGCAGCCATGTGCCTGTCCGCATCACAATCCATCATACCGGCGTTGCGCAAGACACCAGTCGCACCGTTGAAGCCAAGCTGCGCGGACTTCAGGCTTTTTCACAGCGCGACGACTCTCTTGCCAGCGGCCGGCGCAAGCAGGCGTGGGCGGATGTCCCGTATCACTACTACGTGGCCGTAGATGGTTCGGTTGCCGAGGGACGCGAGTGGCGGTATGTGGGTGATTCGAATACGCCGTATGATCCGACTGGTCATCTGCTTATCGTGGTCGAAGGGAACTTCGAGAATGACACACTATCGTCTGCCCAGCGGAAAACTCTGGGTGCTCTAATCCCGGGCCAGGCGCGCCGATTCGGCATTCCGCCGGATTCACTCGCTGCCCACCGCGATTACGCACAGACGTCGTGTCCCGGCAGATCGCTGTATGCAGAGCTTCCCCGCCTGCGCGGTCTTATCCCGATAGTCGCCAACATGGAGAAAAAAGGAATGGTGATCCACGCAGCCGGCACGTTCGAGGTGAAACTCAAGGCGCAGGCAGCCGACGACTATGCAGACGTTGCCAGCCTCGGCAGAATGTCAATCGACAAACAGTTTCGCGGCGATCTGGAAGGAGTCAGCAAAGGCCAGATGCTCACGGCGATGACGGCCATCGAAGGCTCCGCGGGCTACGTCGCAATCGAGCGGGTGACAGGAACGCTTCATGGCCGCACTGGCAGCTTCGTGTTGCAGCACAATGGGACGATGACGCGAAGCGCCCCGCAGTTGCTCATTGCGGTTGTGCCTGACTCGGGAACCGGGGAGTTGACGGGACTGGCCGGGACAATGACAATCGACATTGCCAACGGAAAGCATTCGTATGGCTTCGACTATTCGCTCGCTGGTGGAGTGAAACAGCCGTGACGGTCGCAGCGTAGTTTGAGCATAGGCACCCGACGAATTCCCGAACCACCTCCGACGGTCATGCAAAATTCTTCAGCACCGGAACAAGCTCCAGCCCTCCCGCAGCCACCAGCCCCCCCGCAGCCACCAGCAGCCGCCGTGGAAGCAGCGCCTTCCGCGACTCTGGTATACCGGGCCGCAACCGCGCAGCGGGACGAGCTCCAGGGCCAGCTGCGGAGTCTCGTGGAACAGCGTCATGGCCTCCTGAGGGAACTTGAAGATCATGGTACCGTGCCGGGCCAGGCGAGCTCGGGAATGCAGCAGCGCATCGGCCAGATCGACCTGAGGATTGCCGATGTCGACAAGGCGATCGTTGCGGCCGATCTGCAGGTCGCTCGTGCCGCGTCGATACCGGGTGCGGTCACGATCGAACCACCGACGATGAGAGACGGGCCTCCCCGGGAAGCGTTGTTCGCCGGCGGCACTTTGCTCCTGTTGCTCGCAGTGATGGTTCCCATCTCGATTGCCTACGCGCGCAGGATCTGGCGAAAAAACGTTGCCGGGGTAACCGAGTTGCCACGCGAGCTCATTGAGAGATTTTCCAGGCTCGAACAGACCAGCGAGGCAACGGCGCTGGAAGTAGAGCGGATTGGCGAAGGCCAGAGATTCGTGACGCGGCTCATGACCGAACGAGCGGATCGTGCGCTTTCTGACGCCGTGGGCGTCAGGTCTCCCGACGGGAGCTGAACCGCGGACGTCAAAGGAGCGGATCGTGAAGCTCGTCAGGTATATCGCAAATCTCGGTTACGGCAGCAGGCGCGACGTGACGAACATGTTGCGGGAAGGCAAGGTGAAACTGAGAGACGGCAGCTTTGCGAAAGAGGGGGACTTCCCAAGTCACGAGGACCTGCTGATTGACGGCAAACCACTCGACCCTGCGCCTGGCGCACTGATCATGCTCAACAAGCCGGCCGGCTACGTCTGCTCGGCGAGAGAGGCGAGCACGCTCATTTATGAATTGATGCCGCCGCGGTTTCACGTGCGATCCCCGGCGATGTCGCCCGCGGGAAGGCTCGACCGCGATACGTCGGGACTGCTGTTGCTCACTGACGATGGTCAGCTCAATCATCGAATCACATCGCCACGCAACCATCTTCCACGGGTGTATGACGTACGTCTCTCCCAGCATCTGAGAGGCGACGAAGCAGCGACCTTCGCCAGTGGCGCAATGGTTCTCGAGTCAGACAGAACACCGCTCAAACCGGCGACGCTCGAAATACTTGACACCCGCCATGTGCGGATCACACTGACTGAAGGCCGGTATCATCAGGTACGCAGAATGTTCGCCGCGGTCGGCAATCATGTGGAGGCGTTACATCGCTTCGCGATTGGCGGATTGAAGCTTGGGCCTCTGCCCGAAGGCAGCTGGCGAGTCGTCGAAATAAGGGAACGCATACAATTACTGGGATTCTGACTGTTGACGAGCAAGGGTGATACGAGGGTGGTGGCGACGGGAGTGTCTCCATGATTGGCTGCATTGCCAGCCGCGTTGCTGTTTGCCTGATGGCGGCTGGCGTCGCGGATGCGCAGGAGACGGCACAACACTCCCGGCCGGCGCGTTCGGGACAGACTTCGATCACCACCCTTCCGTCGCGTCCGCAGCCCGGATCGATCGTGAGAGTGGCGGTGGTTGGCTCGCAGGAGCAGTCCGATCCGATTGTTGGAGTCAGCGGATCGATGGCGGGCGAGCCCCTTCATTTCATGAGCGCGACGGGGGGAACGTGGCGTGCCATCGGCGGCGTTCCTGTCGATGCGTCCGACAGTGTGGTTGTGCGCGCGATCTTGACGCACGTTTCCGGAAGGCTGGACACGGTGCTCGCGAAGGTGACCCTGCCCCGGCCGCCCGCCACTACCGCCGGCCGCCGGCGCCAGTTGTCGGTTTCGTCGAAATTCACTCAGCCGCCTGACGCTGCCACTGAAGCGCGAATTTCGCGCGAGAGTGCGCGCGCGCGCGCCGTTGGCCGCCTGTCTCACGACACCGCGCCCCTGTGGACAGCGCGGTTTCTGCGGCCACGCGAATCGGCGATCACGAGCCAGTTCGGATCGGGCAGACTGTTCAACGGAAGTGTGACGAGCCGGCATCTCGGCGTGGATTTTCGTGGGGCGGTGGGGGAGCCGGTGCACGCGGCGAATCGTGGAGTGGTTGCGCTGGTCGATCACTTCTTTCTGGCCGGGGGGGTCGTATACATCGACCACGGCGGCGGTTTGGTGACCGGATACTTTCATTTGAGCAGGACTATAGTTGCTGCGGGCGACACTGTTGAGCGGGGTCAGAAAATTGGTCTCGTCGGTGCCAGCGGTCGCGTCACCGGCCCGCACCTTCACTGGAGTGCCCGCTACGGCGAACACGCCATAAATCCCCTTGATTTGATCGGCCTCGAAACGGAGTGGTACAGCGGAGTCAGCCGCAGCGCGGATTCCCTCGATGCGAGTGCCGTTCGGAGGCCAGTCGGCTCCCGTACGGCGGCGGGTGCTTCGCGCGACTAAGTTGTTCTTGTCACGCGACTGTGTGACGCCCTGCTCGTCGCACCCCTGTACGCCCACTCGATCGGAGCCGCGCCATTGCCGAAGAAACCCAATTACGATTTTGAGAAACGCAGAAAGGAGCTGGATCGCAAGAAAAAGAAAGAGACGAAACGTGAAGAGCGGCTACAGCGCGGACACGACGAGACGACTGACGATCAGGGTGAACCATCGCAACAAACTTCCCGGGACGGCCTTGCTGGAACCGAGGGCCACGTCTAGGTGCGGCGGAGGCAAATGCTGACGACGACTAGCCCGCCCGCGTGAAGCGTCTATCTTGAACGGGTAACGGCGGAACGCCGGCCCGGCATCCCGCAGTCCTTTCGCTATCAGACAGGAATTCACCATGGCTATCTGGAAGGAACAGAACACCGTCAACAAGGACTTGGCATCCACGCCGCTCGATCGACCTGCCGTCAGGGAACCGGAAATGCGCACCGACACGCAGCAGACCCATGACACGCCCCGCCGGCCATCGGCATCCAGAGAGACGAAGGAATCGGTCATTGCCGCCGGTCTGACCATCGAGGGCAAGATCGAAGGCGCAGGCCACGTTCGCATCGCCGGAAACTTTCAGGGCGACGTTAACGTCAAGGGAGACCTGACTATCGAGACGGGAGCCAAGCTCACCGGCGGTGTTCGCGCCAGCGCGGTGGTGATTGGTGGCGAGCTCGAGGGGAATATCGATTCGGCGTCCAGAGTTGAGCTTCTCGATTCCGGCGTGCTGAATGGAAATCTCAAGGCCGGCTCACTCACGGTCGCGGCTGGATCCCGCATGCGCGGTCAGGTGGAGTTCGGTTGGGAAGAGAAGAACACATCGAAATCCGACACTAAGACGGAGAGCGGCGCCGCGTCATGAACAGCGCGCGGCCCGCGACACCGGGGACCACCCGCGCCTGCCCGCACTGCAAGGCGACGATTCTTGACAGTGCAATCATTTGTCCGGTCTGTCGGCACCATCTTCGATTCGACCAAAGAGCGTCGGAGAATACCAACCCGAGTTTTCCGGCGTTGCGAGTGGAGGGCACGATGCGCCATCCGGCGTCCGGCGAAGCGTGGGAGTATTCCATGCTGTTGACTATACGGAACGACAAGGGTGATGAAATCGCCCGCCACGTTGTTGGTGTCGGCGCGATGCTCCCTAACGAGCAACGCACGTTCACACTATCCGTGGACGTGTTCACGCCGGCGGCGCCAAAGGTTCCTGGCGGCAACAGACCGGGCAGGTGACGAGGGCCGTTCTCGCGTTTGTCGGCTCATTGACGATCGCGGGATGCGGCTCGCCGGCACGGTTGCCGGTATCAGCGGGGACGGGGCCCAATCCGGTGCTGCCGCCGCCCGCAACGTCGCTGATTCCGGTCGTGAACGTCGCCACCGCGAAAGGGTGGCCCACCGGTGCAAAACCGGTCGCGAGCAGCGGCACCAGGGTAAATGCGTTCAGCGAAGGCTTGAATCATCCGCGGTGGCTATATGTATTGCCCAACAACGATGTACTCGTCGCCGAAACCAACGCACCGCGGCGGCCGGACGACGCGAAGGGTATCAAGGGCTGGTTCTTCAAATATTTCCAGAAGAAGGCCGGCGGTGCCGTACCAAGCGCAAATCGAATCACGCTGCTGCGGGATGCCAACGGTGACGGAGTCGCGGAGACTCGAACGGTATTTCTTGGAGGTCTGAACTCGCCATTCGGAATGGCCCTGGTTGGCGATGCTTTCTATGTCGCCAACACTGACGCTATCATCCGCTTTCCGTACCGAAGCGGTGAGACAGCCATTACGTCAGCGGGAACAAAGGTGGTCGATCTTCCAGCAGGGCCGCTCAACCATCACTGGACCAAGAACGTGATCGCTTCACCCGATGGCTCCAGGCTTTACGTCGCCATCGGTTCCAACAGCAATGTCGGAGAGAATGGCATTGACCGGGAGGTAAACCGCGCGGAGATATGGGAAATCGACACTGCGACTGGGAGCCGTCGTGTATTTGCCTCGGGTCTCCGCAATCCGGTTGGAATGGCGTGGGATCCCGAACGGGGTGCGCTCTGGACGGCGGTGAACGAGCGCGACGAGCTTGGTGGCGATCTTGTCCCTGACTACATGACGGCCGTTCGCGACGGCGGATTCTATGGATGGCCATACAGTTACTTCGGGCAGAACGTCGATCCGCGGGTGAAACCACAGCGTCCCGATCTGGTCGCTCGCGCGGTGGTGCCGGACTATGCGCTCGGGGCTCACACTGCTTCGCTCGGACTTGTGTGGTCAGGATCGCGAACGCTGCCCGCGCACCTCGCTCGCGGAATGTTCGTGGGCCAGCACGGTTCCTGGAATCGCAAACCCCGAAGCGGGTACAGGGTCGTTTTCGTTCCGTTTGTGAATGGAGTGCCGAGGGGACCGCCGATCGACGTGCTTACAGGGTTTGTAAACGACGGCGGCGATGCGATGGGGCGGCCCACTGGTGTAGCTGTCGATCGCAAGGGCGCATTGCTGGTGGCGGACGATGTCGGCAACGTCGTCTGGAGAGTAGCGGGCTCAGCCGCCGGGCAGTAGCAACGATGCGCCCGGCCGTGGTTGTCCTTGCGTGCGTTGCTGTAACGCTTGCGTGCCTCACTCCTCGAACGCTCCCGGCGCAGGAGGCCCGCGTACGCGCCCGGTCACTTGGTGTTGCGCCCGGAATATTCCGCACCGGCCCCCTCAATTCCATCACTGATGTCACCGGTGTGCTCGTAGGCCATGCGACTGTCATCACGGGCGACTCTGTGCGCACAGGAATAACAGCAATTCTCCCCCACTCGGGAAATCTGTTCTTCGATCGCGTGCCTGCCGCCGTCTACATCGGCAATGCGTATGGCAAGCTGCTGGGATCGACCCAGGTGCGCGAGCTCGGTGAGCTCGAAACGCCAATTCTCCTGACGTGCACTCTCTGTGTCTGGCGGGTGGCGGATGCACTGGCCAGTCAGCTGCTGGCGATGCCGGGCATGGAGCGCGTCGGCTCCATCAATCCCGTTATCGGAGAGACCAATGACGGAACGCTGAACGCTATTCGTTCGCATCCTGTCGGCGTCGATCATGTTCGCGAAGCACTTCGCACCGCGAATGCAGGGGCGGTTGCGGAAGGAAGCGTCGGAGCGGGTACCGGCACCATCGCGTTCGGCTGGAAGGGCGGGATAGGAACATCGTCGCGAATCCTTCCGCGCACGCTCGGCGGCTGGACGATCGGCGTGCTCGTACAGACGAACTTTGGCGGAGTGTTGCAGGTGCTTGGCGCGCCAGTCGGCCGCGAGCTTGGCCGGTATTCGTTCAAGAGGGACGTCGAGGGAGATCGCGGCGACGGCTCAGTGATGATCGTGGTTGCGACCGATGCCCCGATGACGGAGCGAAATCTCGAACGACTCGCCGCCCGCGCAATCATGGGGCTGGCGCGTACCGGTTCGAGCGCGTCGAATGGCTCAGGCGATTATGTAGTGTCGTTCTCTGTTGCGAAGGAAGTCCGCCGAAGCAATGCGCCGCCTGCGACAGTTACAGGTGTCGTGCCCCCGGCGCCCACGTTGCGGACAATCTCTGAACTGTCAAACGACAACACGTCAGCGCTGTTTCAAGCCGTTGTCGAAGCAACCGAGGAAGCGATCTACAATTCACTTTTCATGGCGAAGACGGTAACGAGTCGCGGCCAGACGGTCGACGCAATTCCGCTTGACCGGGTACGCGCCATTCTCGACAAGTACAACATCCGGCGGCGGTAAAATTTTTTTCCCGTCAAGACTTATGGCCACGACCACTTAGTTTCGGTCATGCCCCCAGGACAGAACCGCACACCAGGCGCTGAAGAACCGGCAGGCGCCGCGTTCTCCGAACGTGTCCGCGCCGCGGCCGATCTCCTGGAATCAGTCGCAGACAATCGCGCACTGCTCGCGGAAGTCAGTGAAAACGATCGCAACCGCTTGCTGCGCGCGGCTGGTCATGTCTCACGCCCCGATGCAATCGGCCGGCGTCAGCTGCTGAAAGTCACGCTACGGAAACGCAAGGCGGAACGCGTGGAACGTGAAGAGAGCGTGCTCGCCGAAACAGGCATCCGGAAGCTGCGTCGCGAAACTGTGTTCACGTCGCCCAACGTCTTTCCTCCGCAAGCCCCTGAGCTGCTCGAAACTGCGCACGATACCAGTCTGCGCGAGTCGCTCGACCCGCGGAACTGCTACGTCTGCAAGCGGGACTACTCGGAACTTCATCACTTTTACGACCAGCTTTGCCCGCAGTGCGCCGCTTTCAACTTCGCGAAGCGTAGCGAGCTTGCCGACCTGACGGGGCGCGTTGCGCTGCTCACCGGCGGGCGTGTGAAGATTGGCTACCAGGCGGGCATCAAGTTGCTCCGAGCCGGCGCGCAGTTGATCGTCACCACGCGGTTCCCGCGCGATTCCGCGGCGCGTTACGCTCAAGAGCCTGATTTTGCGGTCTGGCGCGATCGACTTGAAATCTTCGGGATCGATCTCCGACACACCCCCAGTGTCGAGGCGTTTTGCGGTCACTTGCTCGACACCCGTGACCGCCTCGACTTCATAATCAACAATGCGTGCCAGACGGTGCGCCGTCCGCCAGAGTTCTACGAGCACATGATGGCTGGAGAATTTCAGTCAATGAATGAGCTGGCACCGGAAGTGCGCCGGCTGCTCGGGTCCTACGAAGGCCTGCGCGCGTCGAGCATCCTGCCGGAGGGGGAGGAGCTGCCGGCGGTACTCGACCGCGCAGATTCACGGGTTGCAGGATTGACTCATGCGGCGGAAATGTCGCAGGTCCCGCTGCTGTCCGAAGAGCTTGCCAACCGGCCCCACCTGTTTCCTGCAGGCAGACTCGATCAGGATCTTCAGCAGATCGACCTGCGTGACAGAAACTCGTGGCGGCTGATGATGGATGAGGTACCCTCGGTGGAACTGCTCGAAGTGCACCTTGTGAATGCAATTGCTCCATTCATCATCAATGCGCGTCTCAAGCCCCTGATGATCCGCACGCCCGGGCGCGACAAGCACATCGTCAACGTCTCGGCGGTCGAAGGCCAGTTTTACCGAAAGTGGAAGACAACGAGGCATCCGCATACCAACATGGCGAAGGCCGCACTGAACATGATGACGCGCACGTCCGCGGCGGATTATTATGCCGATGGCATCCACATGAACAGTGTCGACACCGGCTGGGTGACGGACGAGGATCCGGCCGACGTTGCGGCTCGCAAGACGGCCGAACATCGCTTTCACCCGCCGCTGGACATTGTCGACGGAGCTGCGCGAATCGTCGATCCGATCGTCGCCGGTGTAAACACCGGCGAACATTTGTGGGGTCAGTTCCTGAAAGACTACGTTCCGACCGATTGGTAGCCACGCCCAGGATTCAACGATGAAGACCACTCGCAGATCCTTTGTCGCAAGCGGCGGAAGCGCGCTGCTCACCGTCGTGGGCGGCCAGGGGTTCTTTCACCTTCGCCCCGATCACGATCTCGTCATTCGAGGCGGCACGCTGTTCGATGGAAGCGGCGCGGAAGGCCGTGACCTCGATCTCGCGATCGACGGCGGGCGCATTGTAAGCATTGGCAAGCGCCTCCGGCTCCGGGGCCGCGATGAGATTGACGCACGTGGACTCTGCGTTTCACCGGGATTCGTCGACATCCATTCGCATGGTGACTCATCGCTCGAGGACGACCCGCGGGCAGAGTCGGTCATCCGGCAGGGAATCACCACGATCGTCACCGGAGCTGACGGAAGTTCGCGTGCAACCGGCGCCGAAGGCAAATCCTTCGCTGCCTTGTTCGAATCGATTGACCGTATGCGACCCGGGCCAAACGTGGCATCGATGGTGGGCCTTGGCTCAATACGGGGCAGTGTTGTCGGGAACGCAGACCGGCCCGCGACGGCAATTGAGATACAGCGAATGACGGCGATGGTTGTCCGGGCGCTGGCCGACGGCGCGTGTGGGGTCTCTTCCGGTCTCGAGTACACGCCCGGCGCATTTGCGTCGCGTGACGAGCTCATTGCGCTCTGCAGGCCCCTTGCCCTGCGGAAGCTTCCGTATGCGACGCACATGCGGAACGAAGACGACCGCCTGCTCGATGCGATCGACGAGTCGATTGCCGTTGCCCGCGGGGCCCGATGCTCCTTGCAGATATCACACCTCAAGACGCAGGGCCCGCGCAACTGGCCGAAGCTGGACGACGCGTTCGCGAGAATTGCCGCAGCGTCTTCCGCGAATGTGGATGTTGCGTTCGACCGGTATCCGTACGTTGCGTATTCAACCGGACTGACCAACCTCTTTCCAGTGTGGAGCCGCGATGGTGGTATCAGCGCGTTTTTCGCTCGCCTGGCGGACCCTGCGGTTGCGCCGCGCGTCAAACGCGAGACCCTTGCAAAAGTCGAGCTTATCGGCGGATGGGACAATGCGCAAATCTCATCGGTACGCACGGCGGACGACCGCGCGGCCGAAGGCAAACGACTCGGCGTATATGCCCGTGCGCTGAGCATCGATCCCTATGAGACGGCCGTAGGGCTGCTGCGAAGGAGCAACGGTGATGTCGGAATGCTTGGCCACGCGATGAGCGAGGAAAATCTGGAGCGGATTCTTTCTCATCCTCTTGGCATGGTATGCAGCGACGGCGGTGGCTTTGCCGTTGACGGCCCTACCCGGCGCGGAAGTCCTCACCCGCGGGGCGCCGGAAGCTTTCCGCGCGTGCTGGGCAGATACGTTCGCGAGCGCAAGGTTCTGAGTCTGCCTGTTGCGATAAGGAAGATGACATCCATGCCTGCGTCGAGAGCGGGACTGGCAAATCGGGGGCGGCTCGCGGTTGGCTCCGCCGGTGATGTCGTAGTCTTCGATCCTGCACGAATTGCCGACACAGCAACGTTCGACGCGCCGTTCCAGTACCCGGTGGGGATCACGGCAGTAGTAGTGAACGGGATCGTCGCGCTGCGCGAAGGCCACCGCAACCCGACCGGCAGCGGGCGAGGATTACGAGCCGGATAGCCTGCCAGACATCATCGACGGCGCGTTCCGCCTGTAGATTTCGCTTCAACGAATGTTTCCGCGGGGCACCCGTCAAGTCCGAGTTCTACCATCTGCGCCGTACGAGCATCAAGGATCTTTCCGCGTTATGCGGCTTCCTCGTGGGATTCCTGGGGTCGGCGCCCTTTGCATGGCGATTCCTCGGCGCACAGCTCGAGGGTGGCGATTTCGTTCGCGGTCTCTGGTTGTTTTTCGGTATTGTGGTCGCCGCAGCCATCATCACCGGTGCCATCGGGCTCGGCGCCGGCATTCTGCTGGGGCAGTTGTGGGAGTGGCTGCACAGGCGCCGGCGGCAGACAGGACAAACGGAAGTCTATGCTGTACTCCCCGGACCGGGATCCGATCAGTTGTCATCCAGACCTGCGGAAGCACCAATGCGGATGTCGCCCGACAGGCCTGCACCGCGTCTGCCGCCAAAATTGCGACTCGTGACACCGCAGTCAGAGGATTCGGAGGACGTTGAACCTGCTGGCCGTCGACCGGTCGGTGATGCGCGTTCAAATGCCGGGCAAGCGCATAAAGATCGCGCCAAGCCGCTCGACTAACCTTGCAGCCGGCGGTCAGAGCGCGTCGGCGCAATGCGGCATCACAATCCGTCGACGATCCGTGCTTTGATGGACTCGTACTCGGCGTCCGTTATGAGGCCGGTGTCGACCATTTCTTTCGCGCGCCTCAAACGTGCCGCCGGGCTGTCCGGAGAAGAGTCACGCGGCGCTGACGGCATGGTCGCGCCGCCCTGCGCTCCGAGCTGGATGCCGCCGGACTTCGCTCTCATCTCGTCGAGATCGCGAATCCGGCGTTTCTCGCGCCATGCCTGTTCCTGCTCCTGACAGACCCGGTAAACCCTGCGCGCCTGCTCCTTTTCAAGCCCCTGATAGATCAACGTTCGGCCCGGCTTGTCGGCGAGCGCCAGATCGGTACCTGCGGCAGCGGTAATCGCGAGGTCGGCGCCGAAGGTTCCCTCGCGCAACCCCGCGTCATGCAGATCCTGCCACCGCACATCCGACGGTGTGTAGCCTCCGAAAAGGTGACGCTCCAGGGCAATGAACCTGCCACTCGTAGCGGCGATTATCAGACGCCGATGAGCCAGTGCAAAAAGCCGTCGCTGAGACGCGTATGCCAACAGCGTTTCGCCTGGGACCAGCAATTCGCGAAGCCGCTCGAGGGCGCCACCGAGCGCTGGATCCTGACTCGGGGAGGGGCCACGGCTGGTCGTGGGTGGCAGAGCAGCTTCGGTTGGTGCCATGGGTTAATCCGGTAAATGACAGCAGGAGCAGGCTCCCTGACGTTCCGCGAGCCGGCGGGCCATGATGGCCGCCGGCTCGCGAATGATAACAGGGTTGGTGACGGCCGGCTTGTCCGCCCGCAGCCGTCTACCGTCCCGGGCCTAGTAGAACTGCCTGAGCTCCACCCGGGCGTTGTTCAGATAGATGCCGTAAAATCGCACGTTGTCTCCAACGCGGAGATTCTGAAACCGGCTGACATCGTTGCGGCTCGCGTTGTACGGAAGCGATACCGTGAGCTGAACGTTGTTATTGGCATCGATTATAAACACTCCATTTGTTGGATCTACACGGCGAACGATGCCCTGAAGCGACTGGACATTGGATGATCCGCCTGTCGCCCCGCCGCCGGTGGTCGAGACTGACCGATTGACCTGCACGAAATCGACATAATACTGATTGCCGTTCGTCTGGATCCGGGCGGTAACCTCGTCGCCGAACTCGAGAGACGTCACCGGATAGTTCTGATCCTGATAAGAGACCCGGGTGCGGTCATCGTAGCTGGCCGTCACGTTCTGGCCATTCGACTGACGAATGGAGAGCTGCTGGTTCCGCGTATCGACTGCCTGAATTGTGCCGGATACCTGGTTCTGCCGATTGCCACCACCGCCCCCACCGCCCCCGCCAAGGACACCGCCAAGGATGCTGCCCAGGCCGCCGCTACTTGAACAGGCGCTCGACACACCGATTATCAGTATTGCGAGGCCACAGCGCGCGACGCTTCGAATTTTCGTCATGGTAGGTTCCTGGTAGAGTTCGCCTGCTGGATGAGTATCTGGATGCCGTACTCCTACACCGGTCACCATCGATTGGTGCGACCCCTTCTTCTTGTGTTGCTCTCCGGTGGCGGCCACTGCACAAAGCCGCGGGGAAAAGTAGCTTAGACGCCACTATGGTCTTCTACGCACTTGCAGTTCTCACTTTCGTACTTGCGGTTTCCACCCTGCTGCCGTTGTCCAGATACGCCGCCTGGTGGGTGCGGGACCTCGACTTTCCCCGGCTGCAGCTCGCCATGGCGCTCGCAGCGATCCTCGTGGCAAGCATCCTTCTGCTCGATTTTTCCGAGCCCAAGGCGTGGATTCTGATCGGCGTCACGACAGCCTGTCTCCTGTATCAGAGCTGGTGGATCGTGCCACACACCCGGATATTCCGGAACGAGGTGAAATGGGCACTTGCGGGAGACCCGGAGAACACAATCCGGCTAATGAATGCCAATGTCCTCGCCCCGAGCCGCGCGGCAGATGCGCTGTTGAAGCTGGTCGGCGAGAATAATCCGGATGTTCTTGTCACGCTTGAAACTGACAAGTGGTGGGAACAGAAGCTTGCGGTGCTTGAGCGCGATTACCCGCACACGATCAAATGCCCCCTTGACAACCTTTACGGCATGCACGTCTACTCCCGATTCCCGCTCCGGAACGCTGCTATTCAGTTTCTTGTGGAGCCCGACATCCCCTCGATGCACGCGGAGCTGATTCTTCCGTCAGGACAAAGCGTCCGCATGCATTTTCTGCATCCTGCGCCGCCCAGTCCAACAGAAAATGAGACTTCGAGTGAGCGGGATGCCGAATTGATGGTCGTGGGCAAGAGCGTGTCGGAAAGCGACACTCCGGTGATTGTCGCGGGCGATCTGAATGACGTCGCGTGGTCGGAGACGACACGCCTCTTCCGCAAAATCAGCGGGTTGCTCGACCCCCGGGTCGGCCGCGGAATGTATAACACCTTCAATGCGCGTCACTGGTTTGCGCGCTGGCCGCTCGACCACATTTTTCACAGTCGGCATTTCACGGTGTCGAGCCTCCAGCGGCTGCCTGACTTTGGATCGGATCATTTCGCGCTTCTGTCAGTACTTGTCTGCGAAAAGGAACGCAGCGCCGAACAACAGGGCCTCGAGGCCGACGCAGACGATCATGCGGAAGCCGATGAAAAAGCGGCAGAACATTCGGTCGATGAGTCCAGGGTCCATGAGCCAGACCGGTGATAGTCAATTGGTTTATAGCGCGGAGGCTCCATCCACTTCCATTTCACTCGCATGAGAATGACAAATTGCTATCCCGCTTTCCGCGGATTGCCGGTCGCGGTTCTGCTCGTGTTTGCGGCGTGCACCGAATCGGCTGACCCACCGGTGAGTGCGCCGGCAGTCGCAGATACCCGCGACACGCATTCCCACGCACAGCCCGCCGAAGCGCGGGTGACTCACGTATCGCTGGATATGATCCCGGATTTCGCCTCGAAACGGATTGCCGCCACCGCGCGACTCAACATAAAGCGCGCGCCATCGGCGGACAGCGTGATTCTCGATATCCGTGACCTCGCTATCAAACGGGTCACAGATTCCCGCGGCACAGCCCTCGGATTCAATAGCGGAGCAGGCCGCGAGTTTGTCGGCTCTGCCCTCGCAATCGCTCTACCGGCGAAGGGCGATACCATTGTGATCGAGTACGAGACCTCACCCTCTGCAGCCGCCGTTCAGTGGCTGGCTCCGGCTCAGACCGCCGGTGGCAAGCTCCCGTTTATGTTCACACAGGGGCAGGCGATTCTGACCCGAAGCTGGATCCCGACACAGGATGGACCGGGACTGAGGCAGACCTACGACGCAGTAATTCATGTGCCGCCGGGGATGCGGGCAGTAATGTCCGCTGCCCATGCGGGCAGCGACGGCGAAAAGGACACGGCAGGCCGTTCAGTGTTTCGATTCCGCATGGACAAACCAATCCCTGCCTATCTCATCGCACTTGCGGTTGGTGACATCGCATTCCGGCCGATAGGCTCGAACACCGGGGTTTATGGTGAGCCGAGCGTCGTGTCGCGCGCGGCGAGCGAGTTCACTGAGGTCGACCAGATGATCGCCGCGGCTGAGAAACTCTACGGTCCCTACAGATGGGGCCGGTACGACATTCTGGTGTTGCCACCCTCGTTTCCCTTTGGAGGCATGGAAAACCCGACTCTGACCTTTGCCACACCCACGATACTGGCCGGCGATCGCTCACTTGTCAGTCTCGTCGCCCACGAGCTGGCCCATTCATGGTCGGGGAATCTGGTGACGAATGCCACGTGGAACGACTTCTGGCTCAACGAGGGATTCACGACGTACATCGAATCGCGCATCATGGAAGAGCTGCGCGGCAAGCCCTACGCTGACATGCTTCGTGTTCTCGGCAGGCAGGACATGCAGAAGGCGGTCGAGGAAGCAGGCGGGCTGAAGGCGGCTGACACACGGCTCAGCATCGACCTCACCGGCCGGGACCCGGATGATGGAGTGACAGACATCGCCTATGAGAAGGGCGCTGCTTTTCTGCAGACTGTGGAATCCGTGACAGGGCGCCAGCGTCTGGATGCGTTTCTGCGCGACTACTTCGACCACTTCGCATTTCAGCCAATCACTTCCGCGAAAATGGTTGCCTACATGAACGAAAAGCTGTTAAAGCCGGGCGAGGCCGAACGGATCAATCTGCAGGGCTGGATATTCGAGCCCGGTGTTCCTGCCAATATCCCCCCGGTCAGCTCGGAAAAGTTCACCAGCGTTGACGAAAAGGTCGAAGCATGGAAGGCGGGGGGCGCATTGTCCGCGATCAATACTTCCGGATGGTCTACCCAGGAATGGCTGCACTTCCTGCGCGCGCTTCCCGACACTATCGCGGCTCCGCGCCTTGCGGAGCTCGATCGCACTCACAAGCTGACGTCCACTGGGAATAGCGAAGTGCTGTCCGCATGGCTTCAGATTGCGATTCGCAACAAGTACATGCCGGCCTTCGCGGCGCTCGAGAAATTCCTGACTTCCCAGGGACGGAGAAAATTCCTGGCGCCCCTGTATACGTCGCTGGCCAAAACCGACTGGGGACGGACAATGGCGATGGACATCTATCGGCGGGCAAGGCCCACATATCATTCCGTCGCGGTGACGACCATCGATGGAATTCTCAAGTGGAAAGAGGCGGGCTGACGCCAGGGGACAGGGTGAAATCTCTTGAAGCATGAGAACCAGGAGTTCTCCGGGGGCGGTGGCCTCAGATTGCAGGCCCAGTCGTGGGAGCCCCCGAAATCGCCCCGCGCCGCAATAGCCCTTGTCCACGGTATCGGGGAACACTCGGGCCGCTACGCAGATTTAGCCAGCCATCTCGTTCATCACGGATTCGCTGTGCTCGGCTTCGACCATCGGGGACACGGCCGGTCTCCGGGCCGCCGCGGGCACATCGACACGTGGCTGGACTACCGTGAAGATCTGAGGGCGTTCGTTCGTCACTGTACACAGGTCGCCCCGGGTAGCCCACTTTTTCTCTATGGGCACAGCATGGGAGCCCTGATTGCGCTCGATTATGCCATTGCGCACCCCGAAGGTCTGGCGGGACTGATTGTCAGCGGCGTTCCGTTGCAGCCCACCGGCGTGGCGAAGGCTCACCTGGTCGCTATCGCGCGGATTCTGTCGCGCATTGTCCCTGCCTTCTCTATCTCGCTGGGCCTGGACGAGAAAGGAATCTCGCGCGACCCAGCCGTAATCGAAGCGTACCGCCGCGATCCGCTCGTTCACCCACTCGTCAGCATGCGGTGGGGTACCGAGATTCTTGCGACGATCGACCGGGTGCGTTCGCTCGCGGGCACCATAGCGTTACCACTGCTAGTGGTGCACGGGGGTGCCGATCCAATCAACTCGCCCGATGGCAGCAGGGAGCTCCTCGATGCAGCGTCGAGCACCGACAAGAGTCTTCATTTATACCCCGGCGGACTGCACGAACCACACAATGACCTCGACCGGTCACTCGTCTTCCAGGATGTCGAACAGTGGCTGACGCACCGGGTCATCGACGACTGACTCCGAATCGAGATAAATCAACGAGAACGCGGGTAGTGGGTTAGGTATGGGGCCAAAAGCCAGGCTGAGGACACGCTGTCCGCTGACGGCCGGCCCGCTGGCGGCCGTGCGGCTATGTGCGCGGGGACCGTTCGGGTCCACGCCATGAACTTCGTTCCCGCTGATCGTGCGATGATATGGCACCTTGCGCCGCGCGACGATGCTACTGCTCTCGCAGGAGCGCGCGATCTTCGGGTGTGGCAAGGTACAAGAAGCTGGAAGTATGGCAGAAGGCACACGCGCTAGCGCTGAACGTCTACCGCGTGGCCGCTGCGATAAGGGGCGCCCACCATATATCCCTCCGTAGTCAGCTGATCAGAGCGGCAATGTCGATTCCGACGAATATCGTCGAGGGTCGCGGGCAGCAAAGCGAGAAAGAATTTGCGCGCTTTCTCCGTTATTCCATCAGCTCTGCTTCAGAACTCGAATACCACATCACCATCGGGCGCGACATTGGAGTGATTAGCCGGTCGGATTCCGACTCGCTCGTCGACCAGACCGTCCGCGTTCGCAAAATGCTTCACGGCCTTGTGAACCGGATCGCTGAAGGTGCACCGGATTCACAAGTGCGGCGAAAGGATCAACCGGCGGTTGGTTCCTGAGTGATTGAGCCGCCCGGCCGGCGGCGGGCTCGCCGTCAGCGCACCGCGGTAGTTCTCGCCCTTCCCGCTCGGGCGCGAGCGTCCTTACCGCTAAGAGGCCAAAATGACCACTACCAGAACACGAGGAGTGTTGCACCTCGCGCCCTGCCCGGATAGAGTTGGCAATGCACGCTTCAGAACCCTCTCGCCGTCACCTCGCGTCCGACAACTGGTCGGGAGTCCATCCCGAGGTGATTGCGGCAATCGCTGCCGCCAACGTCGGCCACGCGCCCTCGTACGGCAACGATGCCTTGACCGAAAGTGTCTGCCAGAAATTGCGGAATGAGCTGGGGAGCGATGCCGCAGAGGTGTTCTTCGTTTTCAGCGGCACTGCCGCCAACGTCCTCGGTCTGGAAACGCTGGCGCTGCCGTTCAACGCAGTCATTTGCGCCGACACCGCGCACATCCACACTTCTGAATGCGGAGCCGCCGAAAAACATATCGGCTGCAAGTTGCTACCCATTCCGACAACCAACGGGAAAATCGATCAAGACGGCATTGCCCGCCATCTGCACCATTTCGGCAACGAGCATCATGTGCAACCGGCCGCAGTGTCGATTTCGCAGGCGACGGAATACGGGACTGTCTACACGCCGGACGAGATTCAGTTGATTGCGGCGTTTGTGCATCAGCACGGGCTCAGGCTCCATATGGATGGGGCCCGCCTCGCAAACGCGGCGGCTTACCTCGGCGTATCCCTCGCGGAGATCTCCGGAAATGCGGGAGTGGACGTCCTCTCATTCGGGGGAACGAAAAACGGTCTGATCGCCGGGGAAGCAGTTGTGTTTTTCGACGCGTCTCTGGCTCATGGCTTTGCTTTTCGCCGAATGCAGGGAATGCAGCTTTCCTCAAAGATGCGGTTCCTCGCAGCGCAATTCGATGCATTGCTCACCGATGGCCTGTGGCTGCGGAGTGCGACGCATGCGAACCGGATGGCGACGTTGCTGAGCCAGGGGCTTGCCGGCATCAACGGGATACGCGTGACCCAGAAAGTGGAGGCAAACGAAGTCTTCGCAATGCTCCCTCGTGAGCACATAGCGCAATTGCAGGCTGAATGCTTCTTCCACGTCTGGGACGAGGCCACGTCAGAGGCACGGTTCGTGACGTCGTTTGACACGCCCGAGGAAGACATCGAGAGCTTTATTGCCGCGGCAACACGGCTGGAAAGCTCAACGTCATGAGCTTCAATGCCACGCAAAAGGAGGCAAGGTGGATCTGAAGGATGCAAAGGTGCTCGTCACCGGGGGGAGTTCAGGGATCGGCTATGCGACGGCGCGGCTTCTTCGCGATCGCGGTGCTCAGGTGGCAATTTGTGGCCGCAAGGCTGACACAATCGAGCTGGCCGCAGCAGAGCTCGGCGCGACTGGGATCGTCGCTGACGTGTCGAAAGAAGACGATGTGAAACGGATGGTGGAACGGGTCGTGGCCGAGCTGGACGGCTACAATGTGCTCGTCAACAATGCCGGCTTTGGCCACTGGGCGTCGCTTGTAGAAACTACTTCGGCCGACTTCAGGCGCGTGTGGGAAACGAACGTGCTTGGCGCCATGCTGGTCGCGCGCGAGTCTGCCAGGCACTTCATCGCCAGCAATACGGGCAACATCGTCAACATTGCGTCGACCGCGGGGTCGCGGGGGTTTCCCGGCGGAACCACTTACGTCTCGACGAAGTTCGCGCTCAGCGGGATGACGGAGTGCTGGCGGGCTGAGCTGCGGAAAAGCAATGTCCGGGTAATGCAGGTCAATCCATCCGAGGTTCAAACGAGCTTCTTCACTGCTGCAGGCGGAGAGGAACGCCCTGAAAATTCGAGCAAGCTGCTCGCTGACGACGTCGCGGCCCTGATCGCCTCGATGCTCGAGGTCAGCGACCGCGGTTTCATAACTGAAGCGTCAGTCTGGGCGACCAACC
Source organism: Gemmatimonadaceae bacterium (assembly GCA_037721215.1). Lineage (NCBI taxonomy): Bacteria > Pseudomonadati > Gemmatimonadota > Gemmatimonadia > Gemmatimonadales > Gemmatimonadaceae > Gemmatimonadaceae bacterium. The sequence goes on along the minus strand of JBBJNV010000004.1, from coordinate 67,298 downwards.
CGCACGACTGAGATTGCGCCCGTCTAGGTATTTCCACGCCGCTTTCGCACGCGGGGTGCATAAGTCGTCAGCTCTTTATGCCCGCGACTCCCTGATCGTCTCGATGCAATCTCGTAGCCGGCCGTCGCAGATCCGGCGATAGCAACCGCAGCCAGCCAGCCCGCGATGACATCGGTTGTCCAGTGCCGGTCGTGAATGAGCCGGTCGACTCCCAGTGCCGCGGACAGCACCAGAGCGAGCCCGCCAATTCTTCGACTATCGACCAGTTTTTCGCGCGACAGAACGTAGGCCGAAGTCAGCAGGAATGCAGTGCTGTGCAGGGCGTGCCCGCTCGGAAAGCTGGGCGTAAACGGAGCGCGTCTTCCCGGCGGCGGCGAACGTTTTGGCAGGGCAACATCAAAAATGTGGCTCGCGGCAACGGCTCCCGAAGCAGCCACCGCAACGGTCACCGCAGCAGCGGTCCGATCGTCGTTCCATAATTTTCCCGCGAGAGCCGCGGCCACCGGAAGAACTGCCCATTCCTTTCCAAGGTGGCCAAACCACATGGCACTCGTTCTTGTTTTTTCCCCGTAACGTGGGAGGGCCAACCAAAACCGGAAATCCTGCCGCCATGTCCGGTGTTTGAGCACTTTCCAGGAGAGCAGCCCGAATAGCCCCGCCGCCGTAAGCCCGATTCCTCCAGGCCCAAGTTCAGGCCGACTGCGCATATCCACGGATGAAAGCATGCCCATCCGGCTTCGCGAATTCCGGGCCGCTCCGCTAAGGGCCGAACCGTTCGCGCCAGGCGTGCAGCACGAGGTCCGCGGCACCGCCAATACCCAGCCACTCGGTATTGACGGCCAAGTGATAATTATCGTGCTCTCGCCACGCGCGATTCCAGTGTTTTCGCACCCACTGCTCGCGTTGCGCGTTTGTATTGTCCACGAGCACGGCGGCTTCGTCACCGCCCACTCCATCGCGTTCTATCGACCGTGCAATCAATGCGGCTCTGGGTGCGTAGCAGAACACATGCAGAGCGTCGGTCCGTTCGACAAGCATCGCCTGGGCGCCGCGACCAACGACCACCACCGGGCCGCGGGCGATAGCCTCCTCCATGATGTGTCTGGTCACCTCGACCAGCTGCTCATCGGTTGGCGCGCGCTTCGCCGAGGCGATCGGAGACAGCCATTCCTGGGAACCCGCCGCCATTGTGTCAACGAGCCTCTGCACCAGTGACGGCACCCGTTCCTCGCGAGCAGCAACCTCCGCGCGCGGAACGCCGAGCCGCGCGGCGACTGCGTCTACAACTGTATTATCGAGCAATGACCAATCCAGCCCTCGCGCAACGCGGGCCGCGACCTCTGAACCTCCTGATCCGTAAAGTCGGGAGATCGTGATTATGGGCATTCAGTCCTGATAAGGTCGCCTGCGTTTCTCGTCGAGAGAACGGCCGTACAGCCCGGCATCGCTCCGGGAGATCTTCCGGCGTGCCACCAGCGACTCCAGAATCAGCTCGCAGGCGGCGACAATCACGGGGGTGTCTCCCTTTTCAGCGAGGCCCGTGAGCCCGACCATTGGCAGCAAGGTCGGGACGCTCTCGAACCCTTCGACAACTGCATCCACATGAACGTCGTCAGTTACCTGAAGGGCGCCTCCGGCATCGAACCACATCACGATCTCGTCGGCATTCACTCCACCGGTCCGCTCCTGAAATGTCGCGTCCGCCGCGCGCCGAATGAGCTCGCGGGCAATGTTGTGGCCGCCCACCAGCTCCCCCTCATACTCGAGCTCTATCTTCCCCGTAATGGCAGGCAGGGCGGCATAAATGTCGCCAAGTCTCGGGACGATCTCGGCTTCCCCGGTGATGACAGACCGCCGCTCGGCGTTCGACACAATGTTTTCCATCACTGTAATCGGCATGCGCTGCGAAACCCCTGATCGCCTGTCGATGCGCTTGTCGGTCCGCGCTTCGAACGCAATTCGCTCGACTACTTCGGCGATGAAATCGGGTATGCGAACGGCGGTCGCCTTGCGGTCGGTCCATGCCTCCTGGCCGGTTATGGCCATTCCGATCTCGACAGTCTCCGGATAATGCGTGAGGATCTCACTGCCGATGCGATCTTTTAGAGGAGTGATGATTTTTCCGCGAGCCGTGTAGTCCTCGGGGTTGGCGGTAAAGCAAAGAAGCACATCGAGGGGCAGGCGGACGGGATACCCTTTTATCTGGACATCGCCTTCCTGCATGATGTTGAAGAGGCTCACCTGCACCTTGCCAGCGAGGTCCGGCAACTCGTTCAGGGCAAAGATTCCACGATTTGCGCGCGGCAGCATTCCATAATGAATGGTGAGCTCGTCGGATAGCACGTGCCCTCCGCGCGCTGCGCGAATCGGGTCGACGTCGCCGATGATGTCGGCAACAGTGACATCGGGAGTTGCCAGTTTTTCGACGAACCGGCTGTCACGGTCGAGCCACACGATGGGGGTTGCATCGCCGCACTCGGCCACGAGGTTCTTCGCAAAGCGCGAAATTGGCCGGAAGGGGTTGTCATTCACCTCACTGCCAGCGACGATCGGTATGGCATCGTCGAGCAACGTGGTTAGTGATCGCAGTATCCGGGATTTCGCCTGACCCCGAAGACCGAGAAGAATGAGATTGTGGCGGGACAGAATAGCGTTGACAATCTGCGGCATGACCGTGTCTTCATAGCCAACGACGCCTTCGAACAGCGGGCCGCCCCGGGCCAGACGGTCAAGCAGATTGGCCCTCATCTCGTCCTTCACCGATCGCAACGCGCGCTCAGGTTGTCCCCAGGCCGACCGTTTCAGGGCACCGAACGTTTCTGGATAATGCTGCAAAGCTCTACTCCTGATTGTTGCCTGATGCTGCGGAAAAACGAGCCGACGGGACAGAATTCGGCTGTCGAGCCGCGTGTTATACCCGGGTGTTGCCAAACCGGCCGTGGAGCGTCAGCCCGAATGGCACGCTCTTGACACTCCCATCGGATGCAGTAACTTTTTGGACGCGCCACAAACGAGCACCGCGACTGCGTGCACGGACCGGCGTTTAATCACGTTGGCCCCTACACGGAGAATTTCGTATGAAGCGCATTGCTCTGGCCGTCGCTGTTTTCGCTCTGGCCGCCTGTGCCAAGAACGACGACGCCGCCATGGTTGACACTGGTGCCGCGATGGCCCCAGCGCCGGCTATGATGGACACTGGCATGAAGATGATGGATTCGTCGATGATGATGAAAGATTCGATGATGATGAAGGATTCGATGATGATGAAGGATACCGGGATGATGAAGCGGTAAACCTTCCGCTCGCGGATCAGAAAAGGCGCGACTAACCAGTCGCGCCTTTTTCCTGTGCGGCAATCTGCATCGTACATTCGCCGCCTGCCCACCTCGCATGCAGGGTTGTCCCGGGCCCGACCTCTCGCCGCACCATCGCCAGGGCAACCCCTCCATGGCGCGGTGACATCGCCACGCTTCTCACATCTCCAACGACATTTCCGGCGTCATCGACGAGTTCGGCGTTTGCCGCGGGCAGCGATGCACTGACGAAGTGAAGGCGGCGCAGAAACCGGTTTACATGCCCTCGGAAGTGAACTCGTGCGACGGTCTCCTGACCAGTGTAGCAGCCTTTCGTGTAGGAAATGGCGCCGAGCTCGTCGAAGTTGGCTTCCTGCGGAATGGTGGAGTCGTTGATATCGATACCCCACTCCGGGCGCCCAGCCTCGATGCGCGCAATCTCCCAGGCACTCATCGATCCCGACGTCGCGCCTGCGGCAATGAGGCGGTCGCGAAGAGAATCGGCAGCAGCGATCCCTGCCACAATCTCGAAACCCGGGACGTCGATCTCAGCTACACGCACGACGGTCATGCGATTACCATCGGCGCCCGCAGTTACATGGGAATATGCCGCAAGCGCTCCCAGAACCGCCTCACCGATGCCCGTCGCACTCGCTACAGCCCGAACTGATTTTGGACCGAATACCCCGAAACTGCGGCTTTCCCCGGTGATATCACGGTACGGGGCTACACGTGGATTGACGTACCGGCGCACGATGTCCTGCCATCCCGGACCCGCGCGCGCGGACGTGTCGGTAAGCACATCGGCATCGCCGACAAATATTCTGATGTCGGCGGCAATTTTTCCCTTTGGCGTAAGCGCTGCCGCGTACTGCCCCTGGCCAGCCACAAGGGAACAGACGTCATTGGTGACGAGCCCGGTAATGATCTCGGCGGCCCTCGGTCCCGTGAACCGGATCCGCACTCGCTCGCTGCGATCGACGAGCAGCGAGCCTGAGCGCATCGCCGCGTATTCGCTAGCGTCGGTCATAGTCGCAATTAAACCAGCGACTATGACGAATGCTACTGGGTGGCGGGGCCGCCCGGCTCGGCCATACCGGCGTAGGATGCGTCGAGCAGATCGACCGGGTGGATTGCACGCGCAGCCGACCCTGACCGAAGCAGTCCAGCGCCTATCTGCATCAGGCACCCCGGATTGCCAGTTGCAACGTAGGGAGCACCTGACTCGGCAATGCAGTCGAGTTTCGGGATAAGCACCGCGTCCGATGTTGCAGGCTCGATCAGATTGTAAATGCCGGCGCTGCCGCAGCACTGCTCGGAGTCGCGAAGCGGAGTCAGCTTCAGCTGCGGAATGGCCGCGAGGACAGCGAGCGGCTGAGTCACCACACGCTGCGCGTGCATGAGATGGCAAGGCGCGTCGTAAGTCACAGAAAGCGGCAAGGGACCCCCGGGAACCGGACCGGCTGCCACGAGGAGCTCGCTGACGTCCCTGACACGGGCCGCTACAGCCACCGCCCGTTCACCCCACTCGGCGTCCTCATGCAACAGATGCTGGTACTCTTTCATAATCGCGCCGCAGCCCGCCGAGTTGACCGCTATCAGATCGGCTCCTGATTTTTCGAAGGCAGCGATGTTGCGTCGCGCGAGAGCCCGGGCCGTCTCGAGATCGCCGGCATGGGCATGAAGCGCTCCGCAACAACCCTGGCCGGGAGCATCGACGGTCTCGTATCCATTCACACGCAAAACGCGCTCAGTGGCGCGGTTGGTATCGGTAAAAAGTCCCTCCATTACGCAACCGAGGAGCACCGCCGTTTTTCCTCGCACGCCTCCCGAAGGCGTTAAATACCCTGCACGCTCGAGAGGCGAACCTGCGGAAGCCAGCATCGCCATCGCGAAGCCAAGGCGACCATCGGTTCGGGAGAGCACAGTTGGAATAGGCGTCGCCGCAAGCAGTCTCGAGGCGAACATCACCATGCGAAGCAACATCGGTTGCGCGAAAACCCGAAGTATCATCCGCGCCACGAAAGGCGTCGGCCTGACTTCACGCAAGGTCGCGCGGGTAGCCTCGAGAAGATGTCCGTACGGAACTCCCGAGGGACACGCTGTCTCGCACGCCCGGCAGCCGAGGCAACGGTCGATGTGGGCCTGAACTGATGCGTCTCCCGGCTCGACCGTCCCTTCGAGCAACGACCGCATCAGGAAAATACGGCCGCGCGGGCTCTCGTTCTCATCCTCCAGGGCGAGATAAGTGGGGCATGCCTGTAGACAGAATCCACAGTGAACGCACGCGTTGATTCCCGCCAGCATCCCCTCGAGCGGACTGCCGGGAAGCGCACATGGGGGTACTGAATCAGCGTACGCAGGATCATCGATGACGAACGGTGTGGTTTCAGTCAAATCACTCACCCAGGATGCCCGGATTCAGAATGTTCGCGGGGTCGAACGCGTGCTTGATACCCCGCGACACGCGATCTGCCACTACGCTCGGCGACAGGGCCTCCCACATCTGCGGCGACATCTTCTCGAACACCACGCTGCAATCACCACCGGCGGCAGCGATTCGCGCAACAGTGCCAGCATCTGCACTGGCGGGAACTATGCATCTCACCATCCCCAGGCCGGGGCTCGCATTCATGAGTGTGCCGCTCGCCTCTTCGATCGAGTGCTGAAGGGTCTGCCAGAGTTCCGCGAGCCTCGTAACGAGCGTGGATATCCGAAGGACGCTCGATCCCTCGCCATCGAGCAGCCTGAGCGTCGTCCATACCTCGGGGCCGATTTCCTCGGCGCCGAGCGCAGCCAGCGCATCGCGCTGCGACTTCACCGCGGCAGCATTTCCTCCGACTTCAATCAGTAGAGAAGTGCGGGCCTGAAGTTTCAGTCGCGTTGCTGTCGCCCCATCGATCAGTTGAATCGCATTGGGCACGATGGGTGCGGCGAGGACGGCGGCTATCCGCGCGGCGAAGTGCGTACCGCTGTGGGGCAGCCCAACAACAAGGGTGGCCGGTCGCGCCTCCGAGGCATAAAGCCGGAGGGTGGCCTCGGTAATTATGCCGAGGGTACCCCATGAGCCAGTCATCAGTCTGGTGAGGTCGAAGCCTGCGACATTCTTGACAACGCGTCCGCCGCCCCGGACGATCTTTCCCTCGCCCGACACGAACTCGAGGCCAAGTACGAGATCACGAATCCCGCCGAACCGTTGCGCCAGGGGGCCGGAAGACCCGGTGGCGATGGTAGCTCCGATTGTACCGGCATCATCGCCATATGGAGCGAGCGGGAACCACTGTCCTTCCTCGCCCGTTGTGCCTGCGATTTCTCCCAGTGTGGTGCCCGATCGTACTGTTATGGTGAGGTCTCCGGGCACGTAGTCCACAACGCCGCTGTATGAGGCGGTGGTTATTGTGCGTTCCGCGGCAACCGGGCGGCCAGCGTCCATCCAGTGTGCGCGGCCCGCAATTCTGACAGGCGTCGAGCGGCGCCGTGCATCGTCGATCTCGGCCTGAATCGCGGCGACCGTCACCGGCCCGCCGGCGTGACTTTCCATTCCTGGCAGGAATGTATTGGAATGACCTTGCCCGGATTCGATCTGCGCTGAGGGTCGAACACCTCCCTGAGCCGACACATCGCCGCGAGTGAATCGGGCGAAAAAATGAGATCGATGTAGGCCAGTTTGTCGAGCCCCACACCGTGCTCGCCGGTGATGCTCCCGCCCGCATCCACGCACGCCTGCATGATCTCGCGCATCGCTTCGTGCACCCGCTCCGCCTCTTGCGGATCATCTGCGTTATAGGTGACGTTGGGATGCAGATTGCCGTCGCCGGCATGAAACACATTGCATACGTGGATTCGACGGTTAGCCGCAATTTCGCTGATGCGTGCCAGTACCGACGCGAGCTTCGTGCGCGGAATCACCGCATCCTGCACCACCAGGTGAGGCGCGAGCCGGCCCATTGCCCCGAACGCCTTCTTCCGTCCCTGCCAGAGGCGCAGCCTTTCCGCATCATTTCGCGCAATGCGCACCGCACGCGCGCCACCCGACATGCAGATGTTCTGCACGGTTTCCTGATCGGCGTCGATTCCGCTTGCAAGCCCGTCGAGCTCGATCAGCAGCACTGCTTCTGCGTCGGCGGGATAGCCCGCGGCATAGATCGACGCTTCCACTACTCGTATCGTCGCGCCGTCCATGAACTCGAGTGCGGCCGGCACAATGCCGGCGCCGATGATTTCAGACGTGACCTGCGCTGCCTCCCCCACCGAAACAAAATCGGCGAGCATGGTACGAACCGCCTGAGGCTTCGGCGTCAATCTGACAGTGATATCAAGAGCGATTCCGAAGCAGCCTTCTGACCCGATGAACGCGCCGAGCAAATCGTATCCCGAGCTCTCTCCTGCGGGGTTCCCAAGCGACACAACTTCGCCGTCCGGGAGCAGTGCGGTGATCGCAAGGACATGGTTGAGGGTCACGCCATATTTCAGACAGTGTGGCCCGCCGGCGTTTTCGGCGACGTTTCCACCGATAGTGCATGCCGCTTCGCTCGACGGGTCGGGGGCGTAAAGCAGGCCGAGTGGTGCGACAAGCCGGTTGAGCACAAGGTTGACGACGCCCGGCTCGACAACTGCTCTGCGATTCTCCCGGTCGATCGCTATAACGCGTTTGAGCCGGTGGAGTCCGAGCAACACGACGTCATCGGCGAGTGCGCCACCGGAGAGCCCGGTGCCTGCGCCACGCGGAACATATGGGATCCCATCTATTGCCAGCGCTCGTACGACGGCAATTGTTTCCTCCCGCGTTCCGGGAAAAACGGCCAGACGAGGCATTCTCCGGTAGCCGGGGAGGCCGTCCGAGTTGTAGACCAGCAGGTCGGCGGGGCGATGAAGAACGAAGCGCCCGCCAACGATCGACGCCAGCGTTTCGGCGAGCGTCGCGTCGATCATCAGACTGACCTAGCTGAGCTTCGGGCCGTCGGTGGCGGCTTGCGCGACGACGCGCAGCACACCGCGCTCGATCCGGTATTCCAGAGGTGTAGACATGGATTCGATCTCGCCATCTCGTGCGACTCTGGCCAGTGGTTTCTTCATGCTGATCGTGCATCGGTCGACTATGTAGCTGTCGAACTCCACGGTGCGCGACACTTCATCGACACCCCGGAAGATAGCAGTGGCTGCGACCGATAGCAGTTTCCCCTTGCCGCGCCATCGCACGACCATCACATGGAGCCCGCTTTGCCCATTCTCAACCCGGTTGCCAAGCGTCGGGAACTGCAGCTCCCGCTCGTCCACCCCGATAAAAACAAGCGGCGTCCGATAAACCTGCGCCTTGCCTTCGATCTCCAGTTCAACCGCGATCACCCGCATTCGGACAAAGGTGCTCAGCATTGCGAGTATGCTTGCGAGCTTGTAGGGGAGGTGGGCCTCCAGTCGTTCACGGACCCGCGCGAACGTCACGTACGCTCCGATCGAGCTCGTGTTCAGGAACAGCTTATCGCCTACGTACGCGACGTCCGAAAGCACAGTCGAGTTTCCGGCGGCTAATCCCGCGGCCTCCGGAAGATCGACAGGGAGGTTCATGTCGCGGGCGAAGTGGTTGAGTGTTCCGGCGGGAAGCACCGCCAGTTCCACGTCGGTACCAGCGACAATCGATGCGCCAATGCCGATGGTGCCATCACCCCCGGCGACGAGAATACGTTTCGCCCCTCCCTCGATAGCCTGCCGGATTTCGTCCCCGAGTTTATCGGGTTCGATCTCCCGGATATCAAAGCGGCCCGTGGACGCAAGCGCGTCACGGGCCTTCTCTGAGTTACCCGATCCCGGATTGACGAACGCGGGAATCAGAGGCGCGTCCGTCACCGCTGTCGCTTAGTCGGCGGTCCAGAACCCCGACAACGCGGCACCATCGGGTGACTCGCGCAGTTTTTCGAACGCGCGCTCGCGGATCTGGCGAATGCGTTCCCGGGTGACACCCATCAGGGCACCGATCTTTTCCAGCGTCATCGCATCGGAGCCCTGTTCGAGACCATAGTACAGGTGCAGGATTTTCCGCTCCCGCGCCGTCAGGTACTTTCTGAAAACCTTGTCGATGAATTCCTTCATCAGGTGAAAATCGGTGACCTCTTCAATCTCGTCGCCATTTACACCTGCGAATCGTTCGCCAAGCGTACATGCCTCACGATCGGAGCGATCGATGGGGGCGTCGAGCGAGATCTCGGTGGCAGACATCTGCTTCGCGGATCTTACCGCCTCGGGTGTCTCTTCGAGCAAGCGGCCGATTTCATGATCGGTAGGGTCTCGCTTGAGAACCTGGGAAAGAACGGTCTGCGCGCGAGCCAGCTTGATGAGCTGGGAGTTCTGATTGAGGGGAATCCGTACCGACCGCGTCTGTTCGGCCAAGGCCTTGAGCACTGCCTGACGAACCCACCAGACAGCATATGAAATGAACTTCACACCCTGCTCAGGGTCGAACTTCCGGACCGCCTTGAGGAGCCCCTCGTTGCCAATGGCAACCAGTTCACTCAAGTCGAGTCCGTGTCCCTGATATTTCTTGACGTACGAAATGACAAAACGCAGATTCGCGGTGACCAGTCGCTCGGCGGCTTTCTCATCTCCACCCTGTGCGCGTCGCGCGAGCCGACGCTCTTCTTCGGCGTCGGTTATGAGGGGGAGTTTCTGTATGTCCTGAAGGTACTGGTCGAAAGCGGTGGAGGGGGAAGAACGAAAAAAGCCTTTAGACTTGCTCTCAGCCGAAGTCTGCATGGACCCCTCTCAAAATGGTTTGACGAGCCGAAGTTTGCTCGCGAATGACCTGTGAGAGCCACGTTAATGGCGGGGCTGGGTCTGGTCAACAGCCATGTTTCGTGCCAGCGGCAAACCGCCCGAATCAGGGCATGGGCGGCGGATCTTTGGTCTTGGTCCGGCTGGTACCGGACAGGATCCCGATGCCGATCATCACTATGACCCCCACTCCAATCCAGAGCGGCGGCGCTCCGAGCAGGTAGGCCGCAACCGCCAGGCCAATGATGAGAACAATGAATCCGATCAGGTAGGTACTGAATGATGACATTCGTAAATCCCGGTTACGGTTGAGCGCACATCGAGCAATTACAGGGCCAGCGGGTGCAGCACGGCTTCGTGCAGATGCGGTCCAGCCTAGGGCGTTTCGCGTCTCGCAGCGGCTTCAAAAATAGCGGAAACAGCGCTTAGGTCGGGAACCAGGTCGAGCTCCAACATCGCCGAGAAGGGAAGGTGCTCTGTCTCTCGCGCAACGAGTACCGCCTTGCCGTGCTGTCTGCCGAACCTCGTCGCTTCCCGGCACGACGGAGTCCAGATGTCCAGGGTAGCTCCGATCACGTTGCCGCCGGTGTCATCGACAAGGAAACGGCCAATGTACTTCTTTCCCATGAAAACCTCGACGTACCGGGAGAGGGGGAAGATGCGCGGATCCGCGGCCACGATCCCGGGACGCACGAAGCGGCCACGCCTGGTCGTTCCTTGCAGGCAGTACTGCGTGAGCGACACCGGGATCTCTTCTCCAGCTCCGGCCCGGGCGAACCGGCTCGGGTCGGGAATGATGCCTGCGGCTCGCATTCGGATTGCCTCGCCCGCGGTGGCTCTCCTGAACTGCCCTCGCTCCTGAATCACCTTCCGCGCGGTCACTACCAGCGGATCCAACAGCGGCTCGGCGAAAACCGCGACTGGTGAATGCCTGACGACAGTCTGGCCAATCGGCAGCCGTACGGCGCCCGTCTGGATGAAGATGGTGGCAACGACCAGCGCCAGCGCCAGCTGGATCACATTGCCACGTTTCATGCGAAGGCCTCCCTGACGGTGTTCTCGTCTATCGCGACAGCCCAGCCGGAATTGGCCCCGGCCATCGCGCCAATGCGCTCTGGAAGAGCATACTCGATTCTTCCAGAGCGTACCTTCTTGTCGCTCCTCATGAGCTCCATAACACGATCCACAGAGATGCCAGGCGGACACCTGAACGGAAGCCCGGCTGCCCTCAGAACATGCACGATGGCGTCGGCAGTACCCGCTTCCGCCACCCCCGCGAGCTCCGCCGCCCGGGTTTCCACTGTCATCCCGATTGCGACTGCGTCACCGTGGGACACGTCATACGCACTTGCGGCTTCGATAGCATGCGCAACCGTGTGACCAAAATTCAGAATCTTTCTGAGAGCGCCCTCGCGCTCATCATGCAGCACGATCGACGACTTTATTTCTATACTACGGACGACAAGGGCAAACACCGCGTCACTTGCCTCCCCACCACCGGAAAGGATCGCGGGGATCGCTCTTCCTACGCTTTCAAAGTATGCGCTGTCGGCGATTACGCCATGCTTGATTGCTTCGGCCAACCCCGCCCTCAACTGTTCGACCCCAAGGGTGACAAGGGTTTGCGGGTCCGCAACCACCGCCGAGGGCGGGTGAATCGACCCCACCATGTTCTTGCCATGGGGCGTGTCCACACCCGTCTTTCCGCCAATCGAGGCGTCGATCATCGCCAGCAGAGTCGTGGGAACCTGCACGACCGGCACTCCCCGCATGTACGTGGCGGCCACAAATCCGGCCACATCACCCACGACGCCGCCGCCGAGCGCAACTAGGGTAGTATCGCGTCCAAAACCCAGAGAGAGCAATTCATCCGTGAGGCGCCCCCATGTCTCACGGGTCTTGTGCACCTCGCCCGCGGGAATCGTCAGTGTGCCTACTGCTTCGCCGTCAAAGCTTTCCTCCGCCCTTAGAGCGTACAACGGGCCCACATTCGAATCGGTGATGATTGCGTACCTGTGCGCCGGTGCGGCACGCCGTACTATCCTGCCCAGCCGCGCCAGTACTCCATTCTCGACGATGGTCGGATACGGGAGTAATCCCGCCGGGTCTACCAGGTGACTTCCCCGGCACCAGCCCGCGCGTTTGCCAGCCGGGCGAGCGTGAACAGCAGGTCGGAAAGGCGGTTGAGATACACCACCACGATTTGCGGAATCTCCACCTCTCGCTGCAGGTGAATCACCCGACGCTCGGCGCGCCGGCAAACGGTGCGCGCAACGTGCAGCGAGGCAGCTTTCGGAGTACCCCCCGGGACGATGAATGCCCGGAGCGGCTCGAGCTCGCGATCGCACTCGTCCATCTGCTGTTCGAGCTCAAAGATGCGAGCGTCATGAATCTGAGCCTTGTCGAGGTGCTGGTGCATCTTCACGATGTCAGGTGTGGCGAGAAGGGCGCCGATACTGAACAGGTCTCGCTGGATTGGAACGATGACCTCATCGATGCGGGGCATGACATCGGCGGCGCGAACCACGCCGAGCACGGCATTCAGCTCATCGACGTCACCGTAGGCTTCGACGCGCGGGTCGTCCTTGGAGACCCGGCCGCCGCCGAACAGGCCGGTTTGGCCCTCGTCTCCAGTCTTCGTGTAGATCTTCATTTGGAGTAATGTCGCGACAACCTGGCTGCTGCACGAGGGAACGCCGATACCAGACCCATACAACGCGGTCGCCTGAACGTGACTTGTGGGACCGATCATTGGCCTTTGCGCGGCGTTCCGTGAGTGCCTGGGACGCCGCGTCGATCCCGCTCCGGCGGGTTCGCACGGCCACCCTCTGCAGCCATAATCACATGCGCTTCATCACTCGTTTTAACCGGCACCATTTCTTGCGTTTTGTCGGGCGTCGCCGGCCCGCGATGCCACGGTTGGCCCGCATGGCAATAACCGCGGCTGCCGCTTTCGTGGCCCTGGCCGCCCACGTCGCGCCTATTGGCGCACAGGGTACGGATGCATCGGTCATGGGTACGATCCGCGCGTCGGATGGTCAGCCTGTCGACGCAGCACTCGTAATAGTGCGCAACGTCTCGACGGGATTCCAGTCGCAGCAGCAGACTCGCCCCAATGGCGGATTTCTTTTCCCCCAGCTGCCGCTGGGCGGCCCCTACACCGTGTCTGTCCGTCGCCTGGGCTTCCGCGCAGAGGCGAAGCAGGGGTATCAGGTCAATCAGGGCGAGCGCGTTCAGGTCGACTTCACGCTCACGCCGGCGGCGGCCGACCTTGCCGCCGTTGTCGTCAGCGGTGAAGCCGCAACAGGCGCGCGCAAGGAACGGCTGGGGGCAAGCACCAAGATCGGCAGCGGCGAAATTCAGGAGATCCCGACGGCCAACCGGAATTTCACCGACCTCGTGAGTCTCGCCCCGACTGTCAGCAACGGTCTGAACATCGGCGGCAACCGCACGACCGCCGTTGACGTCCGTGTCGACGGCGTGCAGGCGCGCAGCCAGCTCGGCGGAGGAGAGGTCGGTCGCGGCCCGTTCACACTCTCACTCGAAGCCATCCGCGAGTTCGAGATCGTCACGAACTCCTACGACGTTACGCACGGTCGAGGCGGGGCCGGATCGGTCAACGCGGTTACCAAGACCGGTACCAATGATTTTCAGGCGGCCGTTTTCGGCTATCACCGCAACGAAAATCTCGCTGGAGCCCGTGACTTCATTGGGCGTGGTCGCGAATTGCGCCAGCAGGACATAACTCAATGGGGCGGCAGTGTCGGCGGTCCGATCGTGCGGAACAAGGCGCACTACTTCTTCACGTTTGATCGCCAGGATCAGAAAGAACCCTTCTTCGTGCTTGACTTGCGCACACCACAGGACGAGAACGACGCGGGCATCGCGAAGGACTCACTTACCCGCCTGATTGATATCTTGGGGCGCAAGTACGGGATGACCACGAGCGAGCAGGCAGTCGGAGCGTACACTCGCGCGCCGGTCGCGAACACCATCTTCGGTCGGATCGACTGGGATCTCAATGGACGGCACCGGCTGACCATGCGCCACAACTTCAGCAACTGGACCAATCCCCAGAACGGCACCAGCGACCAGGGGCGCCAGCTGCTTTATGAGGCGCGGCACAGTTTCTGGTCGCAGGAGAACCAGGGGCTCGTGTCGCTGAGATCAAACCTGTCGCCGAGCGTTCAGAACGAGCTCAAGTTCGCCGTAACCGACGCCCAGCGCCGATGGTCGCCGAACGTGATACTTCCGCGGGGCGACGTGCGCATCCGCTCGACGTTGCCCAACGGCTCGCAGCGCGAGCAGACGGTCCGCTTCGGCGGACATCGCTATGCCCCGGAGCGCAATCGCGAAGTGCAGTACCAGCTCATCAACACGACCTACCTGCAGCGCGGAAATCAGATCTTTACGTTCGGCGTCGACAACTCCGTCACCTACCTGAACACATATCTGTCGATCGAGACCGGAGGCCTTTTCGACTTCAACAGCCTCGCCGATCTCGAGGCGATGCGGGCTTCGCGCTACCGCCGTGATGTACCCCTCCTCTCGCCGGAGCCGACGTCGAAACAGTACGTGGCCGATTTGGCCGCGTTCGCGCAGACCGAGTGGCGTCCCAGTCCGTGGGTCACCGCAACCGCCGGCCTCCGATACGACGTGACGAGCTTCCTCACCAAGCCGGCGCGCAACGAGATCGTCGAGCGCACGCTCGGGCTCCGAACCGATGTGAGCCCCAGCGACTGGAACAATCTGCAGCCACGCGCCCAGGTTACGTGGGACGTCACGCGCGATGGACGCAATGTCGTTCGCGTTGGCGGAGGCGCTTTCACCTCCCAGGCCGCGTACTACAATCATGTCAACCACATCCTCAAGAGCGGCGAGGAACTGGCCGGCGTCGACCTTCGTGGTGCCGACGTCCCAGTTCCGGACTTTCTGCGCTACCGCGAGGACCGGGGGAGTATTCCCGGCGTTCCCGCCGGAGCGGCGACGACGACTTCGATCGATCTCTTCAGTGAGAACTTCCAGATTCCGTCAACATGGAAGGCGAACGCCACCTATCAGCACCTTTTCGGGCGCTTCCTCTCGGTCTCGGGCACGCTTCAGTATTCCCGCACCGCCGACAACTATCATTACATCGACCGGAACCGGGTGGAGCAGCCTTTCTTCACGCTGAGCAACGAAGGCGGCCGGCCGGTGTGGGTTCCGGCGAGCAGCATCACATCCGCAGGGCAGACATTTCAGCCGGCTTCTTTCAAGACGCAGGAGGTTGGGCGAGTCCTTCAGCTCGTTTCGGCAGGAAAACTCCAGCAGAAAGCGGCAATCCTGGAGGCAGGGCTGAGCCTGCCGCGATCGAGCTCGCTGAATGCGTCGTACACGCTGAATGACACACGCGACAACAGCTCGTACAACTGCTGTGTTTCGCGTACCGCGACGCTGTTCACGCCGAACACGGGTGATCCGAATGACCTCGACGCGCTGCGGGCTCCGTCGGACAACAGCTTTCGACACAAGCTCGCCGTCTTCGGAACGCTGCCGAATCTCTGGGGCTTCCAGATTGGTGGTCGCTACGTCGGAAACAGCGGCCGGCCTTTCTCGCTCGTCGTCAATCGCGACATAAATGGTGATGACGCGGCGGCGAACGACCTCGCGTTTATCTTCGATCCGAACAGTCCGTCAACACCCCGTGATGTCGCCGACGCGCTCCGGCGAGTGATGGCCAACGACAGCAGCATTGCCCGCCACTACATCAGCAGTCGAATCGGTCAGTTTGCGGAGCGGAATGGCCTCCGTGCTCCGTGGGTTAATCGCTTCGACATCGGATTGACGAAACGTCTTGCGACGATCCGCGGGCAACAGGCGGAGCTTTCGGTCGATGTCTTCAATTTCCTTAACCTGCTGAACAAGGAGTGGGGCGGACAACGATTTGCTGGCGGCACACAGTCGCTCTACGATGTCGTCAGCTTCGATCAGACTACCCGACAGTACAAGTACCGGGTGAACGAAAATGTGGGCGTGCTTCGCAGGACCGGTGACCCTTACCAGCTTCAGGCAGGCGTTCGCTATAGTTTTTGACGATAGTACTCCATGTTTCCGCAAGCCCGGCTTCATTCGGCCGGGCTTGCGCCGTGCATGTCACAGGTGCGACAGTGATCGACGCTGCCGCTGGCGTTCGGAGCCTCCAGTGCGCGCTAACGATTGAATCACACCGCATGGCGACGCGCATGCGGGCCACACAACGGGTTACGGGCGACGGGCGTATATTTCCCCAAAATGCACGTCATCTCCGACATCACAATTATCGGCGGCGGTCCGACGGGGCTTTTCGCTTCGTTCTACGCGGGCATGCGCGGCGCAACCGCCCGGATCGTCGACACGCTGCCTCAGCTTGGCGGCCAGCTCACCGCGCTTTACCCTGAGAAATACATCTTCGACGTCGCGGGGTTTCCGAAGGTGCTCGCCAAGGATCTCGTCCGCGATCTGGCAGCCCAGGCGGCCCAGTTCGCGTTCCCGTCTTTCCTGGGCGAGCATGTAACCGGTCTGGAAGAAGAGGATGGTCATTTCGTTCTCGTCACCGATACTGACCGGTTCCCCACCAGGTCGGTGCTGATCGCTGCCGGGATCGGAGCTTTCTCACCGCGGCGCCTGCCACAGCAGTGCGCTGAGCCGTGGTATGGGCGGGGAATCTTCGACAACGTCGCCGATCCCGAAAAATTCCGGGGCCAGAAGATCGTGATCATCGGCGGCGGCGATTCCGCTTTCGACTGGGCGCATCAGTTGAGCGATCGTGCTTCAGCGGTGACGCTCGTTCACCGGAGCGACAAGTACCGCGCTCACGGAGCCACTGTCGCCGAGGTGAATGCTGCGGCGGCGGCGGGACGAACGACGATGCTGCCCTTTCATGAGCTGCACGAGGTCATCGGCGAGGGGGGCCGGCTCACGGGGATCACCCTTCGCGAAGTGAAGACGAAGGAAACGCGGCATGTGGACGCCGACGCGGTGCTGCCGATGCTCGGGTTCATCAGCGACATCGGTCCGCTCGCGGAATGGGGGCTCAACCTCGAAAAACACGAGATTGTCGTGAACTCCCTCATGGAGACCGGCCGGCCAGGTATTTACGCAGCGGGAGACATCACTTCATATCCCGGAAAGCTGAAGCTGATTGCGACGGGATTCGCGGAGGCTGCGACCGCCGTGAACCAGGCCTTCCACTGGATCTATCCGGAAAAGAAGGTGAATCCGGGTCACAGTTCCAATCTGGCGGTGTTCGGGCAGAAGGACGACTAGGGCCTGCGGAAGCGCCGCTACTTTTCTCACATGCAGCCACGTATCGACGCGCACGAGGCAGTCATCATTGCCGGCGCCGGACCAATCGGACTCGCCTGCGCCATTTCCGCCCGCCGGCGCGGCATCGATCCGCTGGTGATCGACGCAGGCGCCATCGTGAACTCAATTGTCCGATATCCGACCGGAATGATGTTCTTTACAACGCCGGAACGGCTCGAAATAGGCAACCATCCGATCGTCTGCGCAGGCGCCAAGCCGAACCGCGAGGAGGCGATGATGTACTACCGCGGAGTCGCGCGAGCGGAGCAGCTCCGCGTGCGGACATTCACACGCCTGGCGAGAGCCGAACGCACGGGTGGTCATGTCATCTGTACTCTCGAGACCGCAACCGGCCCTCAGCACATCACATGCGACCGGCTGGTGCTTTCCACCGGTTATTTCGACCGGCCCAACCAGCTGAACGTGCCGGGCGAAAGTCTTCCGCACGTCCGCCACTATTTTGATGAGGCACACATCAGCTGGGGACTCGATGTCGTCGTCGTCGGCGGCAAGAACTCGGCGGTTGAAGCGGCGCTGCAGCTCTACCGGGCGGGCGCGAGGGTCACGCTCGTCTATCGCGGTCACGCGCTCAAGCCGAGCGTCAAGTTCTGGCTTCGGCCCGACCTCGACAATCGGATCAAGGCCGGCGAAATACAGACACGGCTCGGCGCGACGGTTGACTCGATCGAACCCGGGGCGATGACGATTCGGACCAGCGATGGTGAAACGGAGCGACTGGCCGCGGATCGAGTCTACGCACTGACCGGGTTCACGCCGGAATTCGACTTGTTCCAGTCGATGGGGATCGATCTCGATCCAGTTACCCAGCGACCCTCACTGAATCCGGATACGCTCGAGACCAACGTCGAGGGTATTCACATGGCGGGCAGCATCGTGTCAGGCCGCGCCATCTCCGAAGTGTTCATCGAGAATGGGCGTTACGATGGAGAAAAAATCTTCGGTGGACCTGACGCTCGCAGGCGCGCCACCGAGCTCTACGAGGAAACGCCAAGACCCCTCGGGGAATAGGCGGTCTGCTCCATGATCGGCAGCGCGAAGGCAAGCAGGCCCCGAGCGCTGAGGAGATGCGAATGCGCATCCCCAATCCGGCCCCCCGCGTTCGCGGTCGCTGCCAGGTACGCGTCGACTATCTCCGCGAAAAAACGATCTGGCCAGTTTGCGTGAGCACCGGTGGAGGATGTATCGAATTCCTCCATGTCACGCCAGACCCGCTCACCGTTGACTGCCACTGGAACCTTGAAACGGGCCACCCGCTTTTCCGGGATCTGCACAATGTGCTCAGCGTAGTGCAGAAACGTGACTGTGTCGTGATCGGAGCCGAGCAGCAGGATCTTGCCGTCGAGATCGACAAATCGCTCGAGAGGGGAACCGTGTCCGAACGCATAATCCCACGGCTGCCTGGCAAATAATTCGTCCGCGCGTGCGCCCCACGCAACAAATCGCGCGACGTGATTATTGACCCGGGCTCCGGGATACGTTCTGAACAGCTCGACCAGAGCGCCGTTGCTTCGATCCGAGCGAGCGGTGGCGGCATCGAATGGCGGGAGCTTCTCGAGGATTTCCAGTTCCTGTTCGGGGGTCAGCCCACCGCGGCCAACTTCATCGACGTAGCGCGGGCAGCTGGCGTACATCATCAACGTGCCCGTCGGAGTGAGGACGTCCTTCAGTGCGAGATGAATGTCGTCCGGTCCTCCCGCAAGCTCACCAAACGAACGCACTGAAGCATGCACCATGACGACATCCCCGGCTGACACGCCAAGCGATCGAAGGTCGATACTGAGCTGGTCTCGGCAATACATGACAGTGGCAGGGTGGGCAGTGAGTTGCCGGCAATGTACCAGCGATATCTAACAGCCGGCACCGGGTTTGACGGCCAGCGGTCGCTGGCGCGGTCTGATAAACGCCTGAACGTGTGTTCTGGCTCGAATCTTTCATTCATGACAATCACCGATACACCGACACTCAACCAGCGGCTGGAGCCGACACAATGAATACCATTTACGACTCAGTGATGGATCAGCTCGGAGGCTCGAACATGACGCAACTGAGCCAGCAGCTCGGCGCCGATGAGGCAACGACCCACACGGCTGTGCAAACTGCTTTGCCCATGCTCCTCGCCGGGCTTGCCCGAAACAGCGCCCAGCCCCAGGGTGCCGCGGCGCTAAGCACAGCGCTCGAGGACCACAGGGGTGGAGTGCTCGGCGGTCTTGGAGGGCTGCTCGGTAACGCGCAGTCCGGGCCGGGCGGCGCAATCCTTGGACATATCTTCGGGAGCAGGCGCACGCCTGTCGAGGCGGGCGTGAGCAAGGCGACGGGACTCGATCCGTCGCAGATCGGGAAGCTGCTGATGGTGCTCGCACCGATCGTGATGTCGGTTCTGGCGCAGAAGCGCGCCCAGGCCCCACGGGCTTCGATGCCGGGAACACCGGCGCCCAGCGGCGCACCGGGAGGATATCAGGAAGCCGGAGACCTTGGCCCGATGCTGGACAACGAAGCGCGCGAGGCGACACGCCGTGCTCCGGGCGGACTCGGCGGTCTGATCGGCATCCTCGACCGGGACGGTGACGGCAACCCGCTCAACGACCTTGGCAAGCTGGGAGGCATGCTCGGGCGCTGAACGGTCGCGCTCACGCGCCGGTTCCGCGGGATAAAGCCTGCGTTTGGCGATATGCCGGGCGGCCCGGCAATTGGTTGGCTGATGCCGGCAGTGGACAAAGGTGAGCGTGCTCATATAATTAATGAGCACGCTCACCTTTGTTTTTGTCCTGTGACAAATGCCGATGCCTGAAAACTCAGCCCCCGGAACCCGAAACACATCTGTTGCTCGCGGACGCCCTGCGCGTTCAACGAAAAAGGTCGCGCCCAAAGGGAAAAAGGCTGCAGCCGGACGGAGAAAAGTCGCGCCTCGGGCAAAAAAAGCTGCGTTCGGAACGAAAAAACCTGCGCTCGGAACCAAGAAAGTCTCGCCGGGACGGAGAGAAACGAACAGGGAAGCAACGCGACAGCGGATTGTTGCTGCAGCCCTGCACCTGTTCGAGACGCGGGGATTTGAAGCCGCAACGACCCGGCAGATAGCGCGCCGGGCGAAAATCGCGGAAGGCACGGTATTCAATTACTTCGCAACGAAGGAGGATATTGCACTTCATTTCTTCGAGCTCGAGGTAGATCACGCAATTGCTGCTGTCCGGGCCAGAAAGTCGCTCCGCAAGGCACCTCTCGAAGAAAAGCTGTTCGCCCTCATCCAGAGTCAGATCGAGTATCTCACCCCGTACGAAAATTTCATCGGGGCGGCTTTCGTACAGGCACTCCGTCCTTCGTCAAGGCTCGGATTCAGTCTCCAGGCAATGGCCCTTCGAACCCGGTACATGGCATTCGTTGAGGAATTGATCGAGGAATCACTGCCGAACAGAAGCATCAGCTCCATGACCTGGGTCGCGCCGCATGCGTTCTGGATCTACTACGTGGGTGTGCTGCTGTACTGGCTGCACGATTCGTCTGCGTCGAAGCAGAACACTCTGGCCTTTCTCGAGCGCTCTTTGCGCCTCGGAGTCAGCGTGCTTCGCAAGGGGACGATTGTATGAGCGTCAGCGACGGACCCGCCCGCAGGGGCACTTCGAATGGCAGCGATGAGCGCCGGCGTCACAGGCAGCTATCTCGGGTATCTCGCGCAGAGTGCGTTTCTCTCCGAGGAGAAACGCGGCAGGAAGCTGAAAGCCACCCACACGAAGGCGGCGAGACGAGTCAGCGAGGATCTCATGGCGCTCCGGGGTCCGGCGATGAAACTCGGTCAGACCTTGAGCCTGCACACCGATCTGCTTCACGCGGAAACCCTGGCCGAGCTGTCGAAGCTGCAGATGCAGGCTCCCGGAATGCACCCGTCGCTGGTGCGCGCGCAGTTCAGAAGCAGCGTCGGCCGGGACCCGGAGGAAAGCTATAAAACGTTCACGCCAGAACCGTTTGCCGCGGCTTCTCTGGGGCAGGTGCACTACGCGACGCTGAAAAATGGCGAGCAGGTGGCGGTCAAGATTCAGTATCCGGGTATCCGCGACGCAATCGAGAACGACTTCAAGTGGTTTCGGGCCGTGTCGAAGCCCGCGCAGTTGTCGCAATACCTGCCGGAGAGTGCTGTTGACGAGCTACGGGCGCAGATCATCGCCGAGTGCGACTATGAACGGGAGGCAGAGAACGTGGCCTTCTTTCGGAGGCATCTCGCGCGCCTGCCTTACGTCGATGTGCCGTACGTCCATGCGAAACTCTCGACAGACAAGGTGCTGACGATGTCTGTGGTACGCGGCGAGTATCTCGATTCGTTTCTGGCGAAGCGTCCGTCGCAGCGGTTGAGAAATCTGGTTGGCGAGCGCCTGTTCGAGCTGTTCTATTTTCAGCTGATGGAAATGCAGGCGCTGCATGCGGATCCCCACTGGGGAAAGGCGCGTTCGTACCCTGAAGAAACGTCACTCCCAGGGGCGCCGAGTGCGCCTGGATCCCCTTCGATATCCGGTCCGCCGTCGCGCAGTCCAGACGCGACCCGTCCGCGTTCTGCTCCACATCCCGGTCAAACGGCATCCCGTTCATTCCCGAAGGACTGTCCGGGTTCGGATTGCAGAACGGCCAGCCGTAGTTCCCGCCGTCCCTCACCTTCGTGAACTCCTCCGGCGGATGGCTGTCCACGTACGACTGCATCACCTTCCTGTAGTCGTTCGTCCCCTGAGGCGGGCACCATCTGAGAGTAAGGCCACTTCATTATGACGAAATGCGATATCCCGCCACCTACCGATCTGCGCTTCAACTCGTGGCGTGCATGACGCTCCGTCTGCTCCAACGCACGTGATATGACGGCTAATAGAAGATCGACCCAGCTCATCGCGGGAAGGTCCGCTCAATCGTAGAGCAAACCATTCCAGTGGCGTGTAATGAGTTTCCAGTCTTTCCGTTCAGCGTTATTCCGTTTCGAGGTATAGCGAGCCACTGTACAGACCGACGCAGTAGGAGCGACACGCTCTTGCGGGCAACTCTCCGCCAGGTGCTTCACACGGAAGGCGGCTCGTCGCGATTCAAGGTGTCCTGAAACCGTGCGCGGCGTTCCTGCCCTTCAGTCGGCGAGAGCTTCATCGACGCCCAAACCTTTGCGGCAGTCTCGTCGGACACGAGCGAGACAAGGTCGAGAAACGCTGCCGAGTACACCCGTGGATCACCGACGTAACTTGGCGGAAACCACGGAACGCCGTTTTCGTCGACCTCGTCAATGGGTGCGCTCATGATATCTGCCTGCTCCTCGGTGTCATCGGGAAGGAGCACCCTCTGGAACGCAGCGATGCGCTCGTCGCGCGAGAACGTATTGATGATCTTCACTGGACCTCCCCCTCAGATTCGACGCCACTGAAGGCATGGTGATTGTCGACGAGACGGGATAGGTGACACAAGACCATAAGTCAGCCGACCCGCCGGATGCGGACCTGCATGTCCGGTGGTGTGGGAGGGCAGTAGGAGAGGATTCTCTCCTACTGCCTATCCCGATCGCTCGTTAGCATCAGCGTGTGTTTAGGCATCGAGCACGAGGCACATTCGACCTTGAGGCCTTCCATTGCACGCTGGCGGCGCCACCAAGGTATCGACATGCCACCTAAGGCCAAGCCCCATCCCAACGCAAGAAAGACAGGATCCCACCCGTCGCTCCACCTAAAACGATCACCAGCGAGCATTAGGAGTAAGCCAACCGAAAGGCCACCAACGAATAGCGCTGCCCCCCCACCGATCGAACTTTCGGGTTTCGTTTCGATACGTCGCGGTTACCGCGGCAAGGTCCTCCCGGGTCAGTGCGGAGGTGTCGGACATCGGCGTGATCGGAGGCGTCACGTGGGACAAGAGAAAGGAACCGGCTACGAGGATTGGTTCGGTGAAGCCTAACGATCAGTTAGGACGAAAGCCCGGAGCGGAGCCCCGCCGACGTTGTTGTCCGCCGCGACAATCGTTCGCCCTGTCCCGCCCGCAACCGTGACAGGCGACAACGTGATCAGAACGGCCGCGGCGCGGTTTGCTGGTGCGGTGCCGGCGGGAACGGCGCGGTATTGATAAGTCCCTGGCGCCACGGTGAAATAGGCGGACTGGCCTCTATAGGCCAGTGCAGTCGCACGCGGCGTAGCCGTCGCCAGATCGGCACCCACAGCAGTGAAGAACACGTCTACAGCGCCGGCGGTTGGACTCATGTTGACGAGACGAATCCGGGTCTCGGTAGATGCCGCCGCTGTGTTGATGTCTGTTGTCACGACCGATGTGATCGCGCTTCCGCCCACCCCTCCAATTGCATAAACGGTGACATCCTGGCCATCCGCTACAGCGAAGCTCAGCGTCGCCACGGTTACGGTGGTGTCGGCCGTGCGCTTGAGAACAAAGGCGCGATTCCCCGCCAGCACTGCGGCGTACGGAGCGGTGGCCGGCGCCCCCAGATTTGCGGGCGCACTTACCGCATAGTTGATATCGACTCCGAATACGAGCCCCTCGAGCGAGGCGTTGACGCGGCCCCGCGTTGCATCCGTAATGACGTTGACCAGTCGCACCCGCCCCTGCGGGCCCGACGGTACAAGGGCATCCGGTGCCGTCGTAGTTCCGCAGGCAGACAGGAAAATGGCGAGACATCCCGATACGGCTGCCTTTGCCCGATTCGACATATGCGATTTTCCCATGGTAGTCGATTGTATTTTCATGTTCTATTGAAGCGCGCAGCCGGAGGGGAATGACGAAGGCTCTGTCGGATCTGCGGGAACGTTTGGATTGGCATTCCGGTCGCCAAGCGAGTAGGGGAGCCAGCAGCGCTGGCCGTCGATCGGAACCGCGGGAGCAGCCGCTGGACCCCGAATCGCGTTACGCCGGCGAACGTCTTCCCATCGCAAACCGGTACCAAACAGCTCGTAGCGCCGCTGCACATAGATCTCGGCGAGCAGCTGACTCTGAGTGAGCTGTGCACCAAGAGCCGGCAGACATGCCTTGGGATCGTCGACCCCGCGGCCACCCGTGCAGTCGGTGCGAACAGAATCGAGCGCCGCCTGCGCTGCGGAAAGCTGATTCTGATTGGCCAGCGCTTCGGCTTTGATTAGCAGCGCCTCGTCGGGGTAATAGACGGGGAGAGGCGCCTGCGGATTCGCAAGACGGCTGAACGGATCGAGCTGCGCACCCACCCGGCCGCTGAGAGTCGACGACGGAATAACGAAGTACGATGCCCTCTGGTCCTGCGGGCTCATTGAAAGCCTGAACTGGCGGCGCGGCGCAATACCGAATTCACCGCCCGTCACGCTCGCAAAAAAGTTCACTGTTGGAGACGGAAACGTCAGCACCGACAGCGCTCCCGAACCCGTTCGGGCCACGAGGTTTGCCGCCGCAAGCGCTGTCGCGTCATCGCCACCGATGCGTGCGTAGCGTGCCCGAAAAAGCTGTATGACATTGGGAAGATTCACGCCCGGCGTCAGAATGCTGTTGTTGAAGAACGCACTCGGCGGGGTCGTCGCAATTCCGTTGGCCGCTGAGTCGAGCAGCTGACGAATCACTGTAAGCGCCTCTGCCCGGCTGACGTACACCGGTGTCGTCTGTCCGAAGGTCGCGACCGGAATGCGTTGGTAAGATTGCAACGCCTCGCCAAGCGCCTCGGCTTTGAGCGCGAAGGCGAGCGCGCGAAGTCCGCTGCGTGTTCCCGCGTCGAAACTGCCGGATAAGGCGTCGGCTCCGATGAGCAAATCGTCGGCCGTTCGCACCGTGCGGTAGACAGAATTGAACACGTTGTCCGCTATCGCAGTACCGGGGGCAACCGACCCCTGCTCGGAGTCGCTGATGGATATCAGTGCCGCCGAAACGGACGCGAATTCATCGGTCACGAGCCCCGCCATGTAGGCAAAGTTGCCGTATGAGGTCGCAAAACGTCCCTGAAGCCCGGTTGCAAGTGCGATCACCCCGTCGGGGCTCGTTGTTACCTGGCCTTCGGTTG
Organism: Gemmatimonadaceae bacterium; assembly: GCA_037721215.1. Classification (NCBI taxonomy): domain Bacteria; kingdom Pseudomonadati; phylum Gemmatimonadota; class Gemmatimonadia; order Gemmatimonadales; family Gemmatimonadaceae; species Gemmatimonadaceae bacterium. Next base: position 41,921 of record JBBJNV010000004.1, on the reverse strand, counting down.
GTGAGTTGGGATTCTGAAGATTCAGCTCGCATCCCGCGACCGCTGCCGCCGCGCCCACAGCCGCGCAACGCATCATTTTTCGCATGGTGACGTTTCTCCGCGGATCAGAAATTGAGTCGCGCACTTACGGACCACACGCGCGGGATGGGATAGCCCCCGAAGTCGAACCCGCGGTCGGCCGCTGTCGTCTGTACCGACTCCCGGCCTCCCGCGTTCGTGCCGAACAAGTTGATCTCCGGATCGAAACCACTGTAATCGGTCCAGACATAGAGATTGCGGCCGGAGACCGTGACATCCAGGCCTTCCCTGAAGAACCGGCGCACCGGCGCGCCATCGAACTTGTAGCTGGCTGATACCTCGCGGAGTTTCACAAAGGTGCCATCCTCCACCCAGTATTCGAAGATTCCCTGAGTACGCGAGTTAAAGGTCGGCGGCAGCTTCCGCGGGTCTCCATATGGAAGCAGCTCCCGCTCGTATTCCTTTGAGTTGCTTGCAATACCGGCATTCTGCGCACGCGTCGACAGGTTCATGACGTCGTTGCCGAACACGCCATCGAGCAAAGCACGCACGCGCAGCTTTTTGCCGATTGTGACTTCATTCAGCAGGGATCCCATGAAATCCGGATTCGGATCGCCGATGACCTTGTTGAGTGAATCGTTGCAGGTTCCGTTGCTGATTGCGCGACGCTGGGCGAGCGTGCCCAGATCTGCGGTCTGGTTGCTGCGGCGGTATCGGCCGAGCGAGTCGACCAGCAACGCTCCCGTCACGCAATCGCGGGCTGCGTATGAGCCGTAGAACACTCCTGCGGGCTCCCCTGTCCGGATGCGGTTCGGATAGCCGCCGGCAGACTGGAAGTCCAGAATATCGAGCTTCTCGACGAGATTGCGGTTGCGCGTGTACGTGGCAGTGGTCGACCATCCGAACCTGGGCGTGTCGAAATTTCTGGTCTGCGCCAGAAGCTCGAATCCCTTGTTGGACATCGAGCCAATAGGGAAAAACTGGCGCGAGAATCCCGTGCTCGACGCGAGCGGGCGAAAAAACAACAGATCTGATACGAGACGATCGTAGTATGTCGCCTCGATCCCGACGCGTCCGGACAGGAGTCCGAGCTCTGTCCCGACTTCCCACTCCCTCGCGCGCTCGTTGCGTAGGTCGGGATTGCCGAAAACGACGTCGTTTACGAAACCGGGCCGGAGTGCAAATGGAGACTGTGCAAAGGTGACGTATTGTGAATACGCATTGACGATGCCGGGCTGGCTTCCCGCCCAGCCAATCGCGGATCGCAAACGGAGATTATTCAGTCGCCCAGGCTGATTGGCGACGACAACATAGGATGCCGAAAATTTCGGAAAAACCTGCCAGCGCTCGGAAGGTGCGAATGTCGACGATGCGTCGTATCGAACCGCTCCCGTCAGGAAAAGCCGGTCGTTCCATGCAACTTCCTGCTGTCCGTAAAAGCCAAGCGTGCGCAGCTCGATGTCAGTCTGAGCTGCCCTCGGCGCCGACCCGGCACTGACCAACTCTCCGACAGGGGCCAGCCCATTCGCTTCGGCTGTTGTGGTTTTCACGCGCTGCGAGGTGTAGTTGAATCCACCGGTCGTGCGCATCTCGACAGGACCCATTGGTCGCCACGTATACCCGGCCACGCCGTCCTGATTGACGACGCGCGTTCCCTGAAACACGGACAGCGATCGGCCCGTCGCAAGCGGACTGGTGCCGAGGACAGCGTTGCGCGGAATGAATTGTCCCTGTTCGAATCCGGTGTTGTCGATTCCCAGCGTGTAGTCAACGACAAGGCTGGTGATCGGCGTCCACGTCAGCTTGGTAGCACCGATGAAGCGGTCGATGGTCTGCGGATTCCGAATACGATCGATCGCCAGTAACGGGTTGGTCCCAAGGGTTGGCGGCAATGGATAGACACCGTTCACCGGCTGGAAATTCACACTGGTGGGAGCGAAGAAAAGCGAACCCAGCACTCCATAGTTGTTCTGCTCTCCGAACGCCTGAAGCTCGTTCTGAGTCGTGACGTAATTGGCCGTTACGCTACCGATGAGCCGCGACGAAAGATGCTGCTGCAGATTGACTCGCGCGCCCGCACGCTGAGACGACGTCGACCGGAGAATACCATCCTCCTTCGCGAAATTACCGCTGACGAAGTACCGCGTCTGGTCGTTACCGCCTTCGACTGTCAGGTTCTGCTCGCTCCCCATTGCGCGGCGAAAGATGTCGTTCTGATAATTGAAGCGGGCAATCGGGAGGCCTGCCGCATCGAAAGGGTAGAAGTTGAACGGCTGCTGCTCACGCAATTCGTTGGTGGTGAGACGGCTGGTGAAGCTGAAATGCGGCTTGCCGATGGTGCCGCGCCGCGTGAAGATCTGAACAACGCCGTTGTTCGCTCGCGAACCGTACAACGCTGCGGCAGCTGCGCCTCGAATTACTTCGACCCGCTCGATGTCGGCGGGGTTGATATCGGCCAGGCGGTTCTGCGGATTGGATCGCCCACCCAGATCGGCCAGCTGCGCTGACCCGTTGTCGATGATGACGCCATCGATGATGTAAAGAGGATCGGATCCGGAGATGAACGAATTGACACCGCGAAGGCGCACCGACATTCCGCCGCCGCCGGGGCCACCCGAGTTCTGTGAGATCTGCGCTCCGGGAATCTTGCCCTGCAGTGCCTGGTCGAGCGTCACCGCCTGCGCACGGCTGATGAGAGTCGAGTCGATCGACGCAACGCTGGTTCCGAGCTTACGTCGTTCAGTGGCACTCCCAGTGCCGGTGACTACGACCTCGTCGAGGTTGACCGCACTGACCCGCAGCGCGACTGTCACTGTTGCCGTAGCTCCGGCGGCGACACTGACCGGCTGAGTCACCGCCTGATATCCTATCCGCCGTACGGTAACGGTGCGAGCGCCGGCCGGAACACCAGAGAGAGTAAACTCTCCGGCGCTGTTGGTAAGCGCACCAATTCGTGTGCCCGTCACAACCACCTGCGCCTCGGCTAACCCTCTGCCGGACCCGGCGTCAGTCACTCGCCCACGAACGACACCAGGCGAGGCCTGGCTAGTCAGTAATGAAGGAAGTGCAGAAAGAACGAGCGCGAGCAAAACAGCGCAGCGTCGGACGAATGCAGTCGTCATGCGAGTGTCTCCATTTCGGTTCGTCGGTGAGAAGCTTCCCACCGGCCGGCGTATCAGGCGGGCAACGTTAGTATCGGGACTTTGCTTTAGCAATCGGATTCGGCGATGAAGATGACCGATGCAGGCTTTCCTGTAACCGGGTTTATCGGTTCCCTGATTTCGGACATGGTGAGCCCGTTGTCTTTGAATAGCTGCTGCCAGCTCTCCATCGTGCGAAAGTACCATGGTGCAGGATCGGAGAACGCCTCGCTGAAACCGGCCCACGAGCCTGTGCGCCAGCCATCCTCGTACGGCAGATCACCGCAGGCTGTAATCGGGTGCAGCGTCTGGACGATGAAAGCGCCGCGTGTGGCGAGCATCTCAGGCATACGGCAGACAAGGGCACTCACGGATTCCTTTCCAATGAGCGAAAAATTCGCAACGGCCACTTCGACGGTGACATGCAACTCGCCGGCGGCGATAGACTCATACGATGCGATACGAAAATCGCCTCCCCCGGCGCGCTGTGCATCTTCGATCAACTCCGGCACGACATCCACTCCTATTCCCTCGACACCGTGCTCGGCGAGCGCCCGCACGAGCCATCCCTCCCCACATCCAATGTCTAGCATTGTCACGGGCGATCGGCTCAACACCGCATCCACGATTGCTTTGTTCGTGACGAGCTTACGGCTTTCGATCCGGCTTTCCCGGACGGCATCCGTCCAGGGAGCCGCGTTCGTTCGCCATGATTCGATGACTTTCTCATCGCTCAGCGGATCGATGCTCATTGCTCTACGAACGCCCCTGTTGAAACCTGGCCGCATCCAAGCCAGGCATTCCGGATGTGGCGACACCCTTACCGGCGTCGGCCTCGGCCCCATTCACGATTGCGCGAGTGACCGCTTCGCGTAACGGTGTGACATCGCGGAAATAGCCGCGAGCATCAGTGCCGAGATTCTGCCTGTTGGTAAGCAGCACGATGGACAGCTTGTGCTTCGGGATCCCCGCGACCCAGGTGCCGGTAAAGCCGCTGTGGGCAAATGTGCCTTCGGGCATGCCGGCCGGGAACTGCCAGCCGAGATAATGTTCGAATTTGTCGAGCGTCAGGAACAGGTCGACGGTCGCGGGGCGAAGATATCGTCGACCGTTGTACATGCCACGATTGTTGAGCAGATCGAGGAGAACACGAAGATCGGCAGCGGTCGAGAACAGCCCGGCATGCCCTGCAACGCCTTCATTGGCGTATGCGGCGTTACCGTCGTCCACTTCTCCGACCAGAACGCCGTTCCTCCATCCGTCCCACGATGCGGGGTTGCCGCGATACACGTACGCGAAGGTCGAGTCATAAACCATGCGCCGTTCGTAGACATTGCCCGGCTCTGTTGCGGCGAATTCAGTCAGCCCCCGTTTCCGCGGATTGAACATTGTTGTGCGCAGACCGAGGGGTTGATGCAGCTCACGCTCGATAAATCTGTCGATGGGCTGCCCGCTCACTCGCTCGACGATGTAGCCGAGGAGCATGAATCCCAGATCGCTGTAGTGTCGCGCCTCACCGACGCCCCAGCCGAGCGGCATGCGGCGAATCGCTGCGTAGGTCTGGGCGCTGTTGGCAGCCTGATAATACAGTGGTTGCCACTGTACGAGACCTGACGAGTGATTGAGCAGGTGGCGGACAGTGATGCTGTCGAGGTGCGGGCCACGAAAGTCGGGAAGGTACCGGTGGACCGGCGCGTCGACGTCGACCTGCCCGCGATCAGCCAGCAGCATGATGGCGAAGGTGGTCGCCATTACTTTCGTCACTGAGGCGAGATCGAAAACCGTTGACGTACGCATCGGTCGCGGCGACGGCAGCCGCTTGACCGAGTAGTCGTTGAGCTCGGCGTAACCGTAGGCGCGTTCGTGCAGAACTGTCCCGTCTCTGGCGACAAGCAGCACGGCGCCGGGAATCAGTGTGCCGAGCGCGGCCGTGACGAGGGAGTCGGCCGCAGCGATGCCTCGTTGCAGGCCGATGCCGGAAGTCGCCGGTCGCAGGGCACCCTGATTCGCGCTGGTGCAGCCGAGCAGGAAGCACGGGGGAATAGCAGCTGCGATCGAACGAACGCGCGTCATCACGCCGCAATTATGGTGATTGTGCCCGTCCTCGCGCTACGCCCGATGTTAAACCACGGGGCCCTGGTTTCCCCCGGTGACAAGAGGGGCATACCCTGAAACCGACCAACGTTCAAACCGTACTGGCCGCAGGCGCGTCCAATAATCCGCAGGCGCAGGACGTCCACGAGGGACGACGGCGGCAGGTTTCTGAGACAACGGAGATCGCATGAGTACGACACGCAACGGTATCAGGTTGGGTATTGCAATGGCTTTCATCGTAACGGCGTCTTTCATTCCCGGCCACGTACGAGCGCAGGATGGATATACGTCGCCGCGTAACGCCGACATCGATGCACGCGGCGCGCGAAGTGCCGAAATATCGGCCTCCGCGGGGAGTCTCCGTGTCGAAGGGCGTTCCGGCCTCTCGCAGGTGCGCGTCCGCGGCACCGCACGCGCGTCGGAGCGCCAGTGGCTTGAGGGCATCAAGCTCGTCGCCGAGCGACGCGGCGACCTTGTTTTCATCAAGGTGGAAATTCCGGACGACAACCGCACCGTATGGGACGCGATGGGAGGTAACTCGCACTACCGGGGTCTCGACCTTGTGATTGAAGTTCCTCCGTCGCTTGCTCTCGACGTTGGAGACGGAAGCGGTGAGGCCGCGTTCGTGAACGTTGGCGCTCTGACACTGAACGATGGCTCGGGTGAGATCGAGATTCGCGGTGCGAAGGGAAACGTGCGGGTGCACGACGGGTCCGGCACAATCGACGTTGACGGCGTGCAGGGGAATCTGAGAATTCACGACGGCTCGGGTGAGATTCGCGCGCGGAACATTTCGGGGGACCTCACTGTCGATTCCGACGGCTCCGGGAGCATCAATGTGTCCGGAGTGGGCGGCACGATGCGGGTGGAAAATGACGGATCAGGAAACATTGACGTCGATCGCATTGGAGGCGATTTCGTCGTTGATGATGGCGGTGGACGATCGATCAGCCATTCCGGCGTAAGAGGGACTGTGGACATCCCCGACCGGAAGCGGGGCCGGCGCAGCAACCGGTAGCAGGACTGTTAGGTAGCAGGACTGTGAGGTAACAGGCATCGTCGAGCCCGTCTGAATGCTCTGCATGCCGAACGGGCAACCCGGGCGTGATCGCGGCGGATGTCGTGAATGCATTGCGCGATCCTGGGATGGGCGCCGGCGGATGCTGGCCCTCTCCTTGAGCGGCAAGCGCATGGGGCAACGACCGCGCTCATCGCGTGTAACAAGGAAGGCCGAGGAATAAAATTCGAGAAGGTGCCATCGGAGCAGAAAGCTCTGATTCAGAACGCCATGATGCAGCCGGTGGTCCGGCAAGGAGAAGATGGTATGACCTCAGACACTAACCGCAAGACCGCGAGGCGATTGAAACAATTTGCCGCAGTTGTTGCGGCTGCCGCGCTCGCCGCCTGCGCCAGCTCCGGCCAGAAACAAGCCGATGTTTTGTCAGGGGCGGTTACGCCCGTGCAGACCAACGCGGCCGGCCTCGCCGAGGCCAGGGCGGACAGTGCTCGCAATCCTTACACGATGGCCGATATCCATTTTATGTACGCGATGATCGGCCATCACTCTCAGGCCGCTACCATTGCTGCGTGGGCGCCTTCTCACGGCGCGAATGCCTCTGTCCGCCGTTTGGCGGAGCGCATCGTCAACGGGCAGAAGGATGAGATCGTAATCATGCAGCAGTGGCTTTCTGATCGAAGACAGCCTGTACCACGGGCCGGTGCCACCGCGATGAAGATGACGATGGACGGAATGGATCACTCGATGGACCACGCGTCGATGCCAGGGATGCTGTCTCAGGCTCAATTAAAGCAGCTGGACGATGCGCGCGGACCGGAGTTCGATCGACTGTTCCTCACTTACATGATCCAGCACCATCGGGGCGCCGTCTCCATGGTAAAGGACCTGTTCGGAACGTACGGTGCCGGCCAGGACGCGACGGTGTTCAAGTTTGCGTCCGACGTCAACGTCGATCAGGCAACTGAAATCGATCGCATGCAGAAGATGCTCGTCAGCCTTACACTTGGAGTACCTTTCCCTTGACCCGCCCCCGCGGACGTTCGTCTCTTCAGTCCGACCTATGTGAGGCATCATTGATGGAATCCGTACACGTTGTCCGGCGCTCGGTGGCTTTCCTTACCGCCGCCCGGCTGCTGAAGCTGTCGTTTGTCCTTTCGCTCTCGGCGTGCGCCGCCACTTCCGGTTCGGGCACTGCCGGCATGCGGGGATCGGCGCCGAGCCCTGATCCGCGTGTCGGACTTCGTCCCGGAATGATGGACGCCGGCGAAGCAGTATGGAATATGCGGGTGCTCTCGAAGACCCCGCCCTCTGAAAAGTTCGTCGGGCAGACCAATTCGGACCTTGCGTTCTCGGGGAACTACGCAATTCAGGGCAGCTACAACGGGTATCAGGTCTGGGACATTTCGAATCCGTCGGCCCCGAAACTGAAAACAGCGTACGTGTGCCCGGCATCGCAAAGCGACGTCTCTGTTTACAGGAACCTGCTGTTCATCTCTGGGGAGGGTCTGGGCGGACGCATCGACTGTGGCACTCAGGGGGTGAAGGACACCGTCAGCAGCGATCGGTTGCGCGGCCTTCGCATTTTCGACATCAGCGACATCGCGAATCCGAAAAATGTCGGCAACGTCCAGACGTGCCGGGGCTCGCACACGCATTCAGTGGTTGTCGATCCGAAGGACCCCGCGAATGTTTACGTCTACATTTCTGGCTCGGCGGGCGTGCGTTCGCCGACGGAACTCGCTGGCTGTTCACAGACTCCCAACGATCCGAACTCGGCGCTGTTCCGCATTGAAGTCATCAAGGTTCCTGTTGCGAATCCAGAGCGGGCGGCCATCGTAAGCTCGCCCCGAATTTTTGGCGACCTGGTTGCGCCCCCGGAACATGGTGACGCAGCGGAAGACATTGCAGCCGAAGTGAAGCGAGTGGCCGCAGCAAAGGCCCGAGGCGGTTTCACTGCGGTAATTGAAGGCAGAGAACGGGTTGTGTCGTCGCGGTTTATCGCGCCTCTGCTGGCGAGAATCGTCCAGGCTCGCGGTGGGACGGGTCCGGCCACGGGCGCCGACAGCGCCGCGTTGCGCACAGCACTTCCCGGGATGCTCGCCGAAGTTGCCGCCAGGCAGGCTGGGCCTCAACCGGGACCCACGCAATGCCACGACATCACGGTTTATCCGGCGATCGGCCTGGCCGGTGGTGCATGCGAAGGTTACGGCTTCCTGATCGACATCCGTGACCCGGCGCATCCGGTGCGAATGGCCGCTGTGTCCGATTCGAACTTCTCGTACTGGCATTCGGCGACGTTCAACAACGACGGCAGCAAAATTCTCTTCTCGGATGAATGGGGCGGCGGCGGCGGTGCCAAGTGCCGCGCCACGGACAAGAAGGAGTGGGGAGCAAACGCAATATTCACGGTAGTCGGACAGCAGATGCGTTTTCAGAGTTATTACAAGCTCCCGGCAGCGCAGACACCACAGGAGAATTGCGTCGCGCACAACGGTTCGCTGATTCCCATCCCGGGCCGTGACGTGATGGTGCAGTCGTGGTATCAGGGTGGCATCTCGGTTTTCGAATGGACCGACGCCGCACGGCCGAAGGAAATCGCATTTTTCGATCGCGGCCCGTCGGACGCCACCAGAATCGGTGAGGGAGGAACCTGGTCCGTCTACTGGTACAACGGCGCCATTGTGAGTTCCGAAATCGCCCGTGGTCTCGACATCCTCGAGCTGGCGCCGAGCGCGTTTATCTCGCAGAACGAGATCGATGCGTCGAAGACAGTGAAGCTGGACTATTTGAATGTGCAGGGCCAGCAGAAGTTCGTATGGCCGCCGAGCTTCGCATTGGCTCGTGCATACGTCGATCAGCTTGCAAGATCGAACGGGCTCACGGGAGCGAGGATTGCAGCGGTACGCCAGGCGCTTTCGAGCGCCGAGACCGCCTCGGGCACTCAGCGTGGCAGCGCGCTCTCGGTACTGGCGACTCAGCTCGATGGGGATGCTAAAGGCGGAAGCGCGGCCAAAGTGCAGATGCTGGCCGCATCGGTCAGGGAGTTGGCAGCCGCGTCCAGTCGGGGCGGCGGCTCTTAGGTTCTGATGCGGAGCCGACGCCTAAAGCGTCGGCTCCGGTTTTCGTCTGCGTTCGCGCAGCTTACCCAGGAACGTTGCAGCAACGACGGTGGCGCCGATCCGCAGCGGTTGCGTGATCTTGGTAAAAATGTATGCCGCCGTCCATGCGCCCGCTTGTCCCACGCCGCTACCTGGAGTCCAGCCGAGCCGGATCGCGAAATACGAGCCGACGAATACCGCGGTGAAAAGGGCAAGATAAATAACGACCGCAATCGCACCGTACTCGGCGAGAACGTTTTTGAGGGTTTTCCGCATTGTCGCGAAAGTTAGCGGTCACAGCCCAGAATCTGTGCACCCGCGCGCTGTCGGGAACCTTTTGAGTCAATTGGCCCAGTGTTGCGAACCGATAGCGCTCGCCCCCCTCAATTGAAACATTCCGCGGTGCGGCCTGCGGTCATTCCCTGCTCGAGGCCGTCCGATTGTTCCCGAGATATTTCTCGAACCAGTCGAGATTGCTCTGCATCGCAGCGATTTGCATCCTGGGTTCGTTGAGGCCATGGGGTTGCCGCGGAAAGACGATCATCCGCGTTGGAACGCCCTGGGATCTCAGCGCATTGTACAGTTCGTAACCCTGAGAGATCGGAACGCGAACGTCTGCGTCCCCATGCTGAATGAGGGTCGGTGTAGTGACACCCTTGATGTTGAACATCGCCGAATGTTTGCGGTAGGCATCCGGATTGTCCCAGAACTCGCCGCCAAAATAATCGGGGATGAATGAGGGAATGTCAGCTGTTCCGTTGAAGCTCATAAGGTTGGTTACCGGCGCGCCGGCTGAAGCGGCTTTGAAACGCTTAGTCTTCGTGATGATGGTCGACGTCATGTAACCGCCGTAGCTCCATCCCATAACGCCCAGTCGCTCGGGATCGGCTACGCCCATCGCGATCACCTTATCGACCCCGGTCATCAGATCGGCATAATCCCCGAAACCCCAGTCGTTGACATTCGCCCGGCGAAACTCTGTTCCGTAGCCGCTCGAGCCGCGCGGATTTGGCCTCAGAATCGCAAACCCGCGGGAGGCAAGCGTAGCAAGGGGATATGAACCTCGCCCACCGACGTAGCTCTGCTGAAAAACACCGGCAGGCCCGCCATGAACGTTCAGAATGAGGGGAACTCGGCTCCCTGATCGGTAGCCGGCGGGGTAGGTGAGCAACCCTTCGATCTGCTTGCCGTCGGTGCTCGTCCACCGGACAACTTCGGTTCTGCCGACAGCCATCGTGCGGTCTGTATTGGCTTTCGAGACTTGTGTCGGACTTCCGCCGTGCAGGCGAGCGACGAAAACCTCGGGCGGGCGGTCGGGTTTCTGCATCACGAAGCTGAAGGTCGAAGTTTTCTGGTCGAGGCCGATTCCCGCGATCACGCCGTCCGTTTTCTGTATTTCGGTAATGGTCTTTGCGGCGACGTTCAGCGCGTAAAGGGACGTCGCGGTGCCTTTCGCCTCGACGAAATAAATCTTCGAGCCATCGGCCGACCAGCCGGCAATCCCTGGCTGTCCATCGTGCGACATCGGTGCAACGCGCGGTGCTCCGCCGCCAACCGGATAAATGTTGATTTGATCGCTCTGTGCCCAGCGCACCGGAAGATCGCTGACAGCTGCGGCAATCCACTTTCCATCCGGTGAGTAGGAGGGTGTGCCTTCGGCCGCCGCGCTCGACGCGAATGGCCGGACGCGCCCGCTCGCGACCTCGACGATCGAGATATCCGACGAAGTCCAATCGTTGGCGACCGGCGATTTCACATGGCTGAAGACGATGTTTCTTCCATCAGGCGACCAGCTCAGGTCGTCTACGTGACGATTTTCCGCTGTGAGTTTCCGCCCTTCCCGCTTGCCGCTGGCGTCTTTCGCAATCGGGATGACATACAGTCTTGCGACCTTTGTATTTTCGTCGACCCAGCGAAAGTCATTCCTGCCCTTGTCGTCCTTTTCTTCATCGTCGGTCTTTGCATCGGTTGATGCAAATGCGATCCAGCGGCCGTCGGGCGACCACTCGAAATCGCCGACAGAAGATTTCACCTCGGTCAACGGCTCGGCTTCACCGCCATTTACGCGCAGAACATAGAGGTTGTTTCTGTTGTCTTTTCGATTCGATGTGAAGGCAATCGACCCGCCGTCGGGTGACCATTTCGGATTCGTTGACGATTTCTCGCCAAAGGTCACCTGATAATTGGTGCTGCCATCGCTGGACGCGAGCCAGATCTGCGTGACGAACTCGCTCTTGTCGGCGGTCATCACAGCATCGTTGATTGTATAGACTACCCGCTTGCCGTCGGGCGAAAGCCGCGGCGTGGCTACGAGGCGGGTTCTGACCTGCAGAGCCGGCGACCAGGAGGACGGTGCGGTTTGCGCGGAGGCTTGGCTAAATCCACCCAGCATGACCAGCAATGCGCAGGACAGGTACGAAGCTGATCGCATGATGCCATCTCCTTGGGGAAGCTTGAAGTCGTGGTGTGAGGTATACTGCAGCGGGGTCCCGCGGTTGGCAATCGACAGCGGCAGGCAGTGTATGGCCAGTGCTATGCACACATCCAGCCGCCCGCTCGGTACTATCAGTGTTCTTCACCCCTCACCATCAGAAGATGAATCCGCGCAAACTTGTACCTCTGGCAAGTCTCATCTTTGCCGCAGCATTGGACGCACAGCCGCTTGCCCGCCCTCGCACATCCCCGGCTGACTCCGCGCTGGCCCGGTCTATTATGGCCGAGGTTGTGGGAATTCGATCGGTTTCGGGTTCGCCGGAGACAGTTGTTGCGGCCCAGGCGCTCGTAAAGCGCCTGCGCACGGCGGGATTCAGCGAACAGGACGCCCTTGTCACAGGTGCGCCGGATTCTGTCGGCAACGTTGTCGCGCGTCTGCGTGGGCGCGGTAATGGACCACCGGTACTGCTCATGGCACACCTCGACGTGGTGCCCGCGCTTCGGGAGGATTGGTCGACCGATCCGTTCACGATGACTGAAAAGGAAGGCTGGTGGTACGGCCGCGGTACGATCGACAACAAGCAGGGTGTCACTACAATCGTCACCAACCTTATCCGGTGGAAGCGGGACGGATTCATTCCGGAGCGTGACATCGTCGCCGTTCTCACCGGCGACGAGGAAACTCTTTCGGATCAGATCGACTGGTTCGCGTCGGGTGGTGGACGGAAGCTGATCGGCAATCCCGGGCTTGCGCTCAATTTCGATGCGGGCGGGGGCACGATCTACGGCGGCAGGGAAGCGAGGCTAGGCGTTCAGACGAGCGAGAAAGTCTACGTCTCTTATCGCTTGACCGTCCGAAACACGGGTGGTCATTCGTCGCAGCCGCGGCCGGACAATGCGATCTATGCGCTGGCGCGTGCGCTGACACGCGTTGCCGCATATGATTTTCCGATCGAGGTAAGTGCGACCGCCAGGCTGGGGCTTCAGCGCTCGGCGGCGTTCGAGGCGGATAGTATTGCCGGTCTCATGCGTCTCGTCGCGCGAACGCCCATGGACCCGGTCGCCGCACGGCGGCTTACTTCGATCACGCGTTTCAACGCGCAGCTGCGGACTACCTGTGTGGCCACGCGTCTTACTGGCGGACATGCGGACAACGCGCTGCCGCAGATGGCTCAGGCAACAGTGAACTGCAGGATTCTTCCCGGCACCGATACCTCGGTAGTCGTTCGCGCGTTGAGGACTGCGGTGGCGGACACCACTGTCGAGTTTGCGCAGGTGAATCCTGCAACGGTGTCTCCGCCGTCGCCGCTTACGCCCGCGATTCTGGGCGCGATTGAACAGGTAGCCGTGAAGTTCTGGCCGGGGGTGGTCGTGGTACCAGTGATGTCATCTGGAGCGACGGATGGCAGTCTGGTGCGGAATGCCGGCATTCCGGTATACGGAATTGGGGGAATTTTCGCGGAGCCCGACGAGTCGCGAGCGCACGGGCGGGACGAGCGGGTCGAGGTCAGGCGGTTTTATGAGGGGCTGGAATTTGCGAAAGCGATGGTTGAGCGGCTCGCGAAGCAGTAGACGTTTCGGGAGTGCATCGACACGCGTGTACAAGCTGCCGGGAGGTTCGGCGCCTGTGCCGTTTGCCGCCGCACTTACCTAATTATACGCCACCCTCGGATCCGCCTTCGCGTACGCGAGATCGGTAATCAGATTCACCAGCACAAACACCACACTCAGAAACAACACCGACCCGTTAATCGCCGGCAGATCACGCCTCGCAATCGCGTTAACGACATACCGGCCAATTCCCGGCCAGCTGAAGATCGTCTCGGTGAGAATGCTCCCCGTGAGATAATACCCGAAGTCCAGCCCGAGTACGGTAATGATGGGGATCAATGCATTCCTCAATGCATGCCGCGTGATGACGACTCTCTCCTTCAACCCCTTGGCCCGCGCAGTCCTCACGAAATCGCCACCCAGCACCTCGAGCATCGACGACCTCGTGACACGCGCCAGAAACGCTATCGACCGCGAACCGAGCGCCAGCGCAGGCAAAATGAGAAACTTGATTCCGCCGTAACCCGATGGCGGCAGCCACTTGAGATTTACCGCAAAAATCAGGATAAGGATCAACCCTACCCAGTAAACCGGGAATGAAATCCCGATGTAGGCAAATCCCAGCGAAAGACGGTCGAACCAGCCGCCTGGGTTGCGCGCACTCAGCACGCCGATGGTGATTCCCAGCACCGAGGCAAGGAGCATCGCCGAACCCGCGAGCAGCAGGGTCTTCGGGAACCGTTCCTTGATGTCCGAGAGAATCGACCGCTGCGTAATGTAGGAGTTGCCGAGGTCGCCCCTCAGCACGCCGCCAGTGTATGACGCGAACTGTGTGTAGAGCGGTTCATCGAGCTTGAGCTCCTTTCGCAACCGCGCGATCGTTTCGGCATCCGCTCGCTCACCGACCATATCCTGGACCGGATCGCCGGGCGCCACGTACAGAAGCAGGAAGACGACCACCATTACCCCGAACAATGTCGGGATCGCGAGCGCCAAACGCCGGATGATGAAGGCGAGCAAGAGCCGACCGCCCTAACGCTGAATCTGCACGTTAGTCCACCGCTGTCCGGTGAAAATGGTCGGCACCACGAATCCCCTGATCCACGGCTGAACGGCGTACAGCTCCTTGTAAAAAAACAGATAGATCATGGGTGCGTCGGTGTACGCCATCTGATCGGCCTGAGTGTACATGGCGGTCCGCTTTGCATCGTCGAGCTCGCGGCGCGCGCTGGTAACCAAAGCATCGTACTGCGGATTGTTATAGAAAGAGACGTTTCCGCCGACTCCCTTGTTGGCACTGTGCAGCAACGGATACAGGAAGTTTTCCGCGTCGGGATAGTCAGCGAACCAGTCCTTAAGCGCGAGGTCGGTCTGGCCGGCACGTGCTGCCTCACGCATTGAAGACGCGTCGCGCTGCACGAGCTTCACCTTGATACCTGCCTCGAGCAGGTTCGCCTGGACCACCTGCGAAATTCGCGGGAACGGCGGTGTCTGCGACGACCAGAGCTCCAGTGTAATCCCGTTCGGATGTCCGGCGGCAGCAAGCAGCTGCTTTGCTTTGGCCACATCACGAGTGTATCCGCGGCGGGTGGAATCGCCGCCAGGGAGTGCCGGTGGAATCACCCCCGCTGAAAGATTTCCGCGGCCGCTGACGATCGTCTCGAGGATCGCCTTCGAGTCAGTTGCATAGTTGAGCGCCTGCCGCACACGTACGTCGGCCAGCGGCCCGCGGGTCGTATTGATTGCGATATACATCATCCGCAGCGCAGGCGCCGAAAGCAGCATCGCTTTTTTCTCGTCGGTCTGCTCCCAGTTCCGGGTCTCGCCCTCCGGTACATACAACACATCCACATTCCCGCTCTCGAACTCCGCGACCGCCGTACTCGGCTCGGGGACGATGCGCGCCATCAGGCTGTCGGCCTTGGGGGGCCCGTCGAAATAGGCGGGGTTCTTCGCGAATAGCAGATAGTCGTCATGCTTCCATTCGACGAACTTCCACGGGCCCGTGCCGATTGGGTTCTCGCCGAAATTGGCGGCTGGAGAATCAGGGACGATCGCGGCCACCGGCATCGCCAGGAGTTTGGGGAAAATGGCCAGCGGCTCCGTGAGTGTCACCACGACAGTGCTGTCGTTTGGCGCGGCAAGACCGGAAACCGACTTCGCCTTTCCATCGGCGTAGTCCTTCGCGCCGGCGATCGGGAAAAGCGGCCAGCCACGGCCACCCTTTGTTTTCGGGTCCAGCACCCGCTGAAATGTTGCCACGACGTTGCGTGAGGTGAATGGCCGGCCGTCGTGGAACTTTACCCCGTTCCGAAGGTGAAACGTATACCTCAGACCGTCAGGGGAAATGTCCCATGACCGAGCGAGGCCCGGCACCACCTGGGCGTCGGGGGTAAAACGGACCAGGCCGTCGAATACATAGCCGACCGCGCGTCCGGTAGGCACGTCGGTGGAAAGAGCAGGATCGAGCGAGCGCGGGTCGTAGGTGTCACGCGAGTCGATGAGAGTGCGACGCGCTGGGGATGATTCACCGCCAGTGCACGCGAGTGCCGCTGCGAGAGTTGCGAACAGTATCGGCCGGATGCGCATCAGTTGAACCGTTGACATTGTGGGTATGGACGCGAGAACTTATCCAGCCGTCGAGAGGGCGTCAAACATGAGTGAAGACTATTACTACAGGCGCAAACTCAAAGCTGCTGAGCTGATGCCCGCGGTAGGCGTTGGAATTGCCGCTGGACTCGTGGGTTTCTATCTGGTGCAACTGTTAGTCCAGCGCACTCCCCTTGTTCCTCCGCACGCGCCGGTGACCGAGCCGAAACTGCCCGACGCGAAGAGCGGGCCAGCAGGAGCATGGGACAAGCCACCCGGCGGTTGACCCAACGCGTAGATGGCCGCACGATCCTCCGGTTCTGCTCTGTTCTCGTTATTTCGATAGTCTCGGTTCCCGCCTCAGCTCAGGACGTCGCATGCGATCCCGGCGACGTCGAAGTGCGAGGCCTCGAGTTCACTGGCAACACGGCGTTTTCCGATGCCGAGCTGGCGCGGGTGATCGTCACCACACCCTCCGCATTTGCGCGGCGGGCACTGCGACTTCCGTTTACCACACGCCGGTGCCTGGATCGTACAGAGTTGCCGCGAGACCGTGCCCGTCTCGTGGTCTACTACCGCCGCCGCGGATACCCTGAGGCCGCCGTCGATACAGCCGTCAGTGCTTCGGGCAGCAACGGGGTCCAGATAAAGTTCATGATCGAAGAAGGATTACCCACTGTTCTCGAATCGTTTGTCGTGCGTGGGCTCGACTCGGTGGCCGATCGCACCGCAATCATCCGGAATCTCCCGGTGCGCGCCCGCGACAGGTTCGACAGGGTGGCGATCGAAGCTGCGCGCGATACGCTCGCGCGGCGGCTTCGGAATAGCGGATATCCGCGAGCGAAGGTTGCCAACAGTTTTGCAGTCGATGATACCCGCCGCGCAGCCTTCGATACACTGACCGTAACCGCCGGTCCGTTCACCCGAATTGGCGGTGTGAACTTCGAAGTCATTCCATTCGAGTCGAAAGGGCGTCAGGTTCCCGACGAAATTGTACGACGGATCGTCGGACTCGATTCGGGCGATGTCTACCGCGAGGACGATCTCCTCAACGCGCAACGCACGCTTTACAGAACGGAAGCATATCAGCACGTGACTCTGGTGCCGGACACGGCGACGAGCGCAACGGATTCTCTCATCGGAATAAATGCACTACTCGTTGAGAACACGACGCGGTCCGCTCGCCTTGGCGCAGGTTACGGAACGCTCGATTGTTTTCGCGTCACCGGCGAGCTATCGAACTACAACTTTCTGAGGAGTGCCCGCCGACTTGACCTCACCACCCGGGTTTCGAAGATCGGAATTGGCGAGCCGCTCGGCGGAGCGAAGGAGCTGTGTCCACAGGCGAAGCGCGACCCTTTCAGCGCCAAGCTCAACTATTACGCGGGCGCAACACTCCGACAACCGGTGTTCTTCGGGCTCCGGGCGCTTCCGACCATCACGGTGTTCAGCGAGCGCATCTCGGAGTACAACGCGTACCTGCGCACGACTGCGATAGGCGGGATAGCTTCGCTCGACTGGCGCCGGTTCACACGCACGCCGGTTACATTTGCCTATTCGATGGATCTCGGCCGCACCGAGGCACAGCCCGCGCTGTTCTGCGCCGTCTTCAACCTCTGCGATCGCGAGGACCGGCAGCGCGTGCAGCAGACTCAGCGCCTGGCCGTGCTGAGTGCCGTCGTATCGCGCGACAATTCCAACAGCTTCATCTCGCCTACCCGTGGGTCACAATGGCGTGTCGAGGCAAGGCACGCATCGAAGTTCATCCTTTCGGACACTGCTCTGCAGTTCAACAAGCTGCTCGCCGAGCGGTCGCAGTACTGGGGCACAGCAGGCGGGTCGGTGATTGCGTTTCGCCTGCGAGGCGGTGCCGTATTTGGAAGGACACTGCGCTCGGCGACGGGTTTCATCCCGCCGCAGGAAAGGCTGTATGCCGGAGGCCCCACCAGTGTGCGAGGATTTTCCCAGAATGAGCTGGGTTCGGCGATTTACATCTCGCAATCGTACCGTGTCGTGCTGCCCGGCGAGTCGGGATTGGCCGATACCTTGTTCAGAGCCAGCGATACCGCGGCAATCAGAAGGGCAGTGCCCGTTGGCGGAAACAGTCTGGTGGTCGCCAACCTCGAGCTGCGGCTGCGGAGCCCCTT
The DNA here is from genome assembly GCA_037721215.1 of Gemmatimonadaceae bacterium. Taxonomy (NCBI): domain Bacteria; kingdom Pseudomonadati; phylum Gemmatimonadota; class Gemmatimonadia; order Gemmatimonadales; family Gemmatimonadaceae; species Gemmatimonadaceae bacterium. The sequence goes on along the minus strand of JBBJNV010000004.1, from coordinate 23,833 downwards.
CTACCCGGAGTTGCTGCAGTGGACGTTGTTCACTGATGCAGGCGATGTCTACAATCGCGGGCGTTTCGGGAGCTTTCAGAATTTTGCGATAAAGGTCACTCCCGGCGTTCAGCTCACTGCGTTTTCGCCGGTCGGGCCGATTCGCATTGTGGTGGGTTACAATCCATACGACCGGCCCTCCGGACCGCTCTACTTCGAAGTCCCGCGTAATCAGGACACCAGCAGTGCATTGGCCGAACCGGGTTCGCTGCCTTGCGTAAGCCCGGGGAACGTTCTCCCGGTGCGCCGGGAGGGCGACTTTCTCAGTCAGGCTGAGGGCAGATGTCCCGCCGGTTTCACGCCCCGCACCGATCGCGGGTTTCTCAGCCGGCTGACGTTTGGGCTGGCAATCGGCCAGGCGTTCTAAGGTCTGATGTCACGTCGCCAACGCATTGTCGCCGGAAGCGCGATTGGGCTGCTGACGCTCGTTGTGCTCGCCTTTGCACTCGTGCTGTCGCTCACGCAGAGCCAGTACGGACAGGGGCAGGTGCGGCGCCTGGCTCAGTCGTGGATCTCGAAGAAAGCGCGTGGCACGATTTACATCGGCCGGATCAGCGGCGGCATGTTCAACGGCGTGACGATAGACTCGCTCGAGATCCGTGATGAGGAGGACTCTCTTTTTGTCCGGACCGGCCGCATCAGAGTGAAGTACGATCTTCGGGACCTGCTCGACAGGCGACTTCTGCTTAGCCACGTCGAGGTTCAGCGGCCGGTAGTACACGTTCGCCAGCATAAAGACGGTGTTTGGAATTACCGCCGGATCTTTCCCGAGAGACCAAAGAAGTCACGCACTGCGTCACGTGATTTTGGTGATTTCATCATCGTCGATTCCGCCGACGTTCACGATGCGTCGATTGCTGTCACGCAGCCGTGGCACCCTGCGGTTTACCTGCGCGGATACCAGCGGGACAGTGCAATCACGCGGGCACTCGGATCGCTCACCCGCGTATCGCCGGGCAATCAGTGGCGGACCGAGATCCGGCGCACGCGGGAAGGCATGGCAAGGACATGGCGTTTTTCCGGCGCCACCGGCAGCGTTGCCTACGCACGAATCGCGGATCCGGATAGCATAGGTCGATTCTTCCGGATTGCAAAGGCGCGGGTGACGTCAGCCGATCCGCCGCTCGAGCTGGCAAACGTTGCGGCCGAGATCACGCACATCGGCGATTCGATCTGGCTCTCCGCGCCGCACTTCGATCTCCCCGGATCTACCGGCCGCGCCAGTGGCAAGATCGTGTGGGGCGGTGAACTGCCGACGCGGTATGCAATTCATGTCGTGGGTGATTCTGTCTCGATCCGCGATGTTGCCTGGGTTTATCCAACTCTCCCGACGACCGGCGGTGGACGGATGGAGCTTGATATCAACAACATCGCCAACCCGCGAGTTGTCAACTTCGCGATTTCGAAGATGGACATGCGTACCACTGGCTCGCGATTGATGGGCGCAATGACCTATGGCGTCGGCGGCCGCATCATGGCGGTAAAGAATGTGAATCTCCAGGCAGCGCCACTGGATTTCAGCTTCATAAAGGCGCTGAACGGTAAGCCTTTTCCTTATGACTGGCGGGGACAATTCACGGGTAGCGTGCGGGCGGCGGGGGGTCCACTCAACCGGTTCCGCGTCGACGAATCCCGCTTCGTTTTTGCCGACGCGAATGTCCCCGGTGCCGTGACCAGAGGCAGCGCACGCGGCGAGCTCGACATTCTGTATCCTGCGTTAACCACATTCCGCGGACTGGATGTGAATGTGGAGACGCTCGACCTTCGCACGCTGCAGTACCTGAATCCGCTGTTTCCTGTGCTGAAGGGTACAGTTTCAGGGGCGTTGCGGCTCGACTCATCCTGGCTCGATGTACGCTTCTCGAACGCAGACCTGGTTCATCACGATGCCGATGCCCCTGTGTCGCGCGTGACGGGCGGCGGCCGTGTGAGTTACGGCAAGCTGGCAATGACCTATGACATGGATCTCGTTGCCGCACCTGTGTCGATGACGACTCTTGCACGCTCGTATCCGGACATCCCGCTGCGCGGCAACTATACCGGCCCGATGACGATAAGTGGCAGCCCCCAGGCACTGCGTGTGATCACGACGCTCACGGGAGTTGGCGGCACGATCGGCTATACCGGCACCGTGGACAGCAATCTCCCATTGTATGGCGCCAGCGGAACCGGTACAGTCACAAACCTCGATATGAGGGCGCTGCTTCAGAATCCCAGGGCGCCTCGCACATTGCTCGGGGGCGGCTATACTCTCGATTTTGTCGGCGACTCCCTCGTCACTGGCAACGGGACAATCGGTGCCTCGCTCGCGGGAACGGTTGACCAGCTGCGGATTGTTTCGTCCACGGCGCGCGTGCGCCTCGAGAACGGCCTCGCCCGCATCGATACGCTGCTGGTGCGCAGCGATGTAGCGCACGGCAGCGCGTCCGGCACCGTGGGCCTGCGCCCCGGGATCGAGGGGCGGCTTGGCTTCACAGTGTCTGTCGATTCGCTCGCCGATGTAAAACGCTACGTCGCAAGCGCGACCGCAATCCCCGGCGACTCTTTGCGTGGCTCGCTTCTCGTCACCGGCGAGCTCCGCGGAACTACGGAAAAGCTGGCGATTGCCGGCACTCTTTCGGGCCGCGGGCTGTCCGTAGACAGCAGAAGTATGCAAGCATTGCGGGGGGAATTTGCTCTGGCCGATATCATGAATCAGCCGACGGGCAGTATAACGCTCAACGCCGATACAATTCGCGCCGGCCCGTTCGGGTTCAGTAATCTTACCGCGCGCGCAAATGTGCTGTCCGGAACCAGCGCAACGTTCGATGCCCGGCTGGCGACCGAAGGCAGTGTCGTCTCGACGATCGCCGGAAGTGCTGCCCGCGCTGGCGACATTACCCGGTTGGTAGTGGACAGCGGCGCAGTGACGGTCTCGAGCGGAAGCGTTTACCGGCTCGAAGCGCCAAGCCGATTTACGATGTATCCGGGCGGCGGGTCGCTCGACTCCCTGCTCCTTCGTCATACCAGCACCGCTCGGCTGGCGGTGCGGGATGTGCGGCTCACGGGCGACTCCGTGCGCGGGAATGTTCGTACCGACAGTGTCGACCTCGGCGTACTCGAAGCCTTCGTGCCGGGATTCGTCAGAGCAAGCGGGTCACTCCTCGCAAACTTGGACGTTCGTGGCACCGTCAAGCAGCCGATCATCGACGGCCAGTTCCGGGTAAAAAACGGCGCGGCAACGCTTACCAATGTGGGGTTGACACTGGCGCGGGTGAACGCGGATATCCTTCTCGAGCGCGACACGGTGTTCATCCAGCGCATGACCGCTGAGACGAACCGCGAGCGGCGAGGCACCCTCGGAATTGATGGAACTGTCAGTCTCGAGGAGTACAGCAACCCGATCTTCTCGCTTCGCGCACGGGCGCAGAACTTTCACATCATCGAGAAGGCGGGACTGGCCTCGCTCGACATCTCCACCGACAGCGTGCTCACCCTCAGGGGCCCGTATCGGAATGCGCGAGTGACGGGCGCAATAAGGGTGGATCGTGGGACCGTCTACATTCCCGAGCTGATCACGAAACAAATCGTCGATCTGAGTGACCCCGAGTTCGCTGGCATTGTCGATACCCTGTTATCCCGCGACCGTAAACTGCTCCCCGAAACGCCGAGCGATTTCGCGCGCAACCTCACGCTGGAAAACGTGGCGGTGAACATTGGCGATGGTGTCTGGCTCCGCTCTTCCGAAGCAAACGTCAAGCTCGGCGGATCGCTCAATGTCACGCTGGGCCGAAGCCGGCCGACAGGCGACCGCTCGCAGCTGGCGCTCGAAGGCTCACTCAATGCAGTTCGCGGCACATACCGCCTCAATCTCGTCGATCCATTCGTGCAGCCGACGTTCGAAGTTTCCAGCGGAAGCCTTCGTTTCTTCGGCACACCGGAACTGAATCCGACTTTGAACATCACGGCAATACACACTATCCGGCAGCCCCGGCAGCAGACCGCCAATCTGCGGGACATCAGGGTGCGAGTGACGATCGGCGGTACACTTGCCCAACCAGTGCTCAGTCTCGACAATCCGGATAATCTGCCGTTGTCGCAGTCCGATTTGCTGAGCTACCTGATCACCGGTGAGCCGGGCATCGCACTCGCCGGGACGGACGGCCTTTACAGCTCACAGATCGCGTCGTTCGCGCTGCGGTACGGTGGCAACCTCATAACGAGTGCAATTCCGCGAAATCTGCTGGACATTGTCGAGTTTCAGACGGCGCGCGTCAATAATCGGGGCGGCCTTCAGGCGCAGGCGAGTGACCCGTATGTGAACAGCCTGCTGAATACACGCGCAATACTGGGAAAGCAGATTGGCAACCAGCTGTTCTTTGGATTGAGCACTGGACTCTGCGTCGTGAATGCCAATAACTTCTTCGAGAATTTCGGATTGAAGCTCGAGTATCGCTTCAACCCAGTCTATTCCGCGCAGGCTGGTGTCGAGCCGGGCTCGAGCGATCTCACATGCGCCCGAAACTCCACGCAGATCCAGCAACAGACACCCCGACAGCTGGGTTTCGATTTCTTCCGCACATGGAGGTTTTAGCCGTGCCGGATCTTCACGACAAGGAAGGGATGGGCTACCGGACCTGCGGAAACGAAGAGCGCGCTTCCGAAGGATATTCCTGCTCCGGGTGCGGTACGTTCATCTGCGTGATCTGCAGCTTTCGCGGAATAATGCGATGCCGCAAATGCTCGTTGGATCACGTCGAACCGGAGAATCCTCCGACCCCGGCCCGCGAGATTCCTGTTATCGACTGGCCTGAACATTGAGTGGCGATATCGTTGTCGCTACCACCCCGCTCGCGCCCCTGGTTGCCGAGCCAAGGGCCTCGGCAACCCAGGTATCGCAGTTGCTGTATGGACATTGCGCCACAGTGACGACTCGCGATGGCATGTGGATTCGCGTTACCGGCGGCGATGGTTACGAAGGGTGGATTCACCAGGGTTACGTCGAGACCTGCGACGGCGCAGATACCGCAGAGTGGGGCTGGAACGCATCTGGCGAGATGTCACTCGGCTGCGGTATCCGCAACGAGCAGGGTACCACGCTCGATCTTCCTCTCGGCGCACTTATTGGGCGCGCGCACCGGATTTCCGGGCGGTCCCTCGACCTCGAGCACCGGCGCGAGACATTTGCAAGAGAGCCGGAGGCGATCGTTGCGTCAGCCATGGGGCTGTTTCCGGGGACGTATTACCAGTGGGGAGGCATATCACCCTGGGGCGCCGACTGTTCGGGGCTCGTGCAGAGTACATTCGCGCTTCACGGGATAAAGCTGCCGAGGGATGCGTGGCAGCAGGCCATGGAGGGAGAAGCGGTTGACGGAGGCCTGGACGGTCTGAAACCGGCCGATCTGCTTTTCTTCTCGGACCGTGACGATCGTCGCATCACTCACGTGGCGATTTCTACTGGTTCGTCGAACATCGTCCACGCCGCACTGGGGCGCGGTGGCTATAGTCTCGAGCGACTGTCGGCCGACGACGACTATTCGCGCGGGCTGGCAGCCCGATTCCTGTTTGCGCGGCGAATCATCAGTTGAGTCTTCCTGTCAGCTGAACATCCCATGCGGGGGTGGCATTACAACAGGAGTTGCTGCCGCCACATAGAGTCGCACATCGGCCGTGTGCTCTCCGTCCAGGGCGACCTGCATCGTATACAGGCCCGGCGAGTTGAGAGGCAGATCGATGACGCCGATAATCGGCAGGTCCATCTCGAACGCCGGGTTGGGACCCGGAGCCACATTCAGCTCGCCGTCAGAGGACCACAACACCTCGCCTGACGGATTCACCCAGCTGAATGTGAGTGTGTGCGTACCTGTGTCTTCGACGCTGCCTTTGAGCCGGACGACAAAATGCGTGCGCGGGTGGACCGAAGGAAATCCTCCAACCTGCAGAGCGTCGAAAACGCCAAGAACGTTTAGCTTTCCTTCCTGAGAAACATTGGCGCCATCGGCGAACACTGCAAACGAAATGTGCATTCGCGCAAAGTAGCAGGCCGCGCCGGGCACTAGCTAGGTTTCGCCCCATGAATGACCACCCCCAGACCCGATTCGGGAAAACGGATGCGCTGCTGTTGTTGATGGCGATCATCTGGGCCGTGAATTTCAGCGTCATCAAGTTCGCGACCGGCGTTTTCTCTCCGCTGGCGTTCACCGGTCTTCGGGTAGCATTGGCAGCGGCGGTTCTCTTGCTGATCACTGCAATCCAGCGGAAGAAGTGGCCACAGCGTCGCGATATACTTGTCCTCATCGCCCTGGGGGTCATCGGGAACGGGATCTATCAACTCCTGTTCATCGAAGGCCTCTCCCGCACCAAGGTTGCGAATGCGGCGTTGATGATCGCTGCAGCACCGGCGTTCATTATGATCGCAAGCAGAATTCGCGGGCTGGAGCGTCTGAAGTGGCGGACTATAGCCGGTGTCGGCGTTTCAATCAGCGGTGTCGCGCTGGTGATTCTTGGCAGCACGCGGACAGAATCTCCCAGTGGGACAACGCTGGGCACCTTGCTCGTATTCTCCGGTGTTTTCTGCTGGGCGATCTTCACCGTTTTCCTGCAACCCTACGCCAAACGCGTGGATCCAGTCCAGATATCGGCACTGACGATGCTTGGCGGAACACTGCCGATGTTAGTCGCAACCCCGCGTGCACTGCTTGCAACCAATTGGGGAGCCATCGGACCCGGGGCGTGGGGTGCTCTTTTTTACGCAAGCATCGTCTCGATGGTGATCGCGTATCTGTTCTGGTATCGCGGCCTGCGCGTGCTGGGGCCGACCCGTACCGCCGTGTATGGAAACCTTCAGCCGGCAATCGCCATCGCGGTCGCGTGGATTTTTCTTCATGAGGCGCCGACGATGTGGCAGGGGATCGGTACGGGTACGATCATGACAGGACTGTTTTTGACACGCTCATGAGGGTGGTTCTGTTCGACATAGACGGGACGCTGCTTAAAAGCGGAGGAGTTGGCCGGGTATCAATGGAGGCAGCCCTCAAAGAGGTGTTCGGAGCCTCTGGCGACGCTGCCTACCACTACGATGGCAAGACAGACCGGCAGATCGTTCGCGATTTGATGCGTCTCGAAGGATTCGCTGATGCGAACATCGATTCTCAGATGGACCAGTTGCTCGCATCTTATCTGGCCGGTCTGGAACGTGGGCTGGCCAGCGGCGATCGAACGGTGCATGTGTTTGAGGGGGTGTTTGACCTGCTCGATGCACTCGAGAAGCTGGATGCGGTGGTGCTCGGTCTGTTGACTGGCAATATCCAGCAGGGGGCATATGCCAAGCTGAGGGCCGCGGGTATCGACGTCACCCGCTTCCGTGTGAATGCTTTTGGGTCCGATCACGAGCTGAGACCGGAGCTGCCCGCCGTTGCGCAGCGGCGCGCACGTGAGTTCCTCGGCGCCGACATAGAAGGCAATCGCATGATCGTTATCGGTGATACGCCCGCCGATATACGATGCGGCGAGTCGATTGGCGCGAGTGCCATTGGGGTCGCGACCGGCCGGTATACGGTGGATCAGCTCGCCGAGCACGAACCTTATGCTGTATTCGAGAATCTGGCGGACACTGATGAGGTAGTTCGGAGAATCATGGATGCGTGAAGTTGAAGTGAAAAGTGTGGTCGAGGATATCGACGCGTGCCGTTCGCGTGTTGAAGCAGCAGGCGGGCGTCTGGTCTTCGCAGGCTCGCTCGCGGATGTGCGCTACGATTCCGAGGCGGGTGCGCTGGTGGGGCGGGATCATGTGCTTCGCCTCCGGATTTACGAAAGCGATGGGCAGCGCCACGGTCATCTGGATTGGAAGGGCTCGACGCGGTACGAGGATGGGTACAAGGTTCGCGAGGAGCTGTCGACGCCCGCCGGCGATCCCGCGGCGCTGGCTGAAATGCTGAGCAGACTGGGATTCGTCGTCGTCAAGGAAATTGACCGGACCATAATGCAGTACGAAGTGGTGGGCGCCACCGTGCGATTCGAGCAGTACCCGCGAATGGACGCCCTCGTCGAGGTCGAGGGCCCCCCCGGGGCAATCGAGGATGCAATTCGGATTACGCAGTTGCCGAGGGCAGGGTTCACTGCCCAGCGGTTACCCGATTTTGTGGCCCGGTTTGAGGAGCGCACCGGGCAGAGAGCTGCCGTGAGCAGAAGAGAACTGGAAGGGAGGTACGACTTCCGGAACGGCGATGGGTGACCGTTCGAGATTCGAACCCAGGTAGTCGCGGCTGAATGCCTCGTTCTTCCTGGCCTCGGCAGGCGAGCCAAGGGGATGAGTGGTGCCGGAGGTCAGCCAGACTATCGAATCCAGCCACGGTGTAAGTGCCCTGACTTCGTGTCCGCTGATTATTACTGCGCACCCATTCTGGGCGGCCATTCGCAGGCCGCTGCCCACCATGTCGCAGATCAGCGGATCCAGACTTCGAAAGGGTTCGTCGACTATCAGGCATTTCGGCCTGCGGGCAATGGCGAGGCCGATTTCCGCGCGGCGGCGCTCACCGCTGGACATCTGACCAGGCGGGGAATCGAGGAGACCCTCGAGGTGCATCAAGACGATGGATTCGTCGGACGCTGCCGTGGCGAATCTCCGGTGGACGGCTTCCATATGCTGCCGGAGTGTAAGCGACGATGCGAGATTCCCTGAATCGGCAAGGTAATAAAGTCCACCCTTGCTCAATCGATGCAATCGCGGGCGAATGTATTGGATCCCATCGAATCTGACCCAGCCGCTGTCCGGCGGAATCAGGCCAGCGCAGATTTTCATGAGGGTTGACTTGCCCTCCCCCATGCGTCCCAGCAGGCCAGTGATTGTTCCGCTATCCGCCGTAAGCGTGGCGGCTGAAAGAATCTTCCGACCACCGAGGCGCCTGGCGATGCTATCCGCGTGAAGAATCGTCACCGTACCGCCAGCGATACAAGGTGCGCCGACAGCTCGAGCGTGGCGGCCGTTGCGATCCAGAGCACCGCGACCATCGACCGAGGGACACCAAGATTCTGGAGAAACAGCAGCTCATGGCGTTTCAATGCGTCGAACACCCCGAGCCCTCCTGCAATCGCGAACAGCAACAGCGCGGCGGGCGGATCGAGTGCCAGGACGACACCCCCGCTGACGACGCCCAGGAAGATGTGCACGGCCACCCAGAACCCGGCCGCGCGCCGGACATATCTCGCGGCGAGCAACCGGTCGGGCATGCCTGATGCGAGCTTGTCGGAATGCACGTGGTGAAGTGACACGTCCAGGAGCCGCGTGGCAACCCCCGTTGCGGTTCGCCTCGATCAAGCCCCGAAGCTCAAAAAAACAACAGAGGGGACAGCGGCCGCTGTCCCCTCTGCTACGAACGCCGACGCGATACGCGCGCCGTAACAATCCTGCAGCTGCTGCTACATTACCGGCTTATCGGTATCCGCTGTTCCTGACGACACCGTGAACAGAAGCCGCGCCGTATACGGAGCCGGCCGGCCGGCCTTCATCGCCATGATCTGCTCGCCATACATCTTCCGAGCTTCGTCGACGCTGCGTTTCCCCGTAACGATGTCGTTGGCGAGGTTCAAAGCGAGGAAATTGGCGCCTTCCTTGTCGCACCTTGCCGACATCTCGCCTGATGTACGCTCCATCACCACGCTGCCGTCGTACTCGCCGAGCTCGTCGTAGCTGGACGCCGGTGCCCGATAGTCGATCCATTGCTGCATGACATCAGTGTGCGGCCCGGGGAAGTTGTGCTGGTATTCCGTGCGATACACAATCGTCCGCTTCCACGGCCCAGTGCGGCCCCAGACCACCATATCCGAGGACATTGCGGCCGGCGCACCGTATTTGTTCGTCAGAAAGGCAATCGCCTCCCGCGACGCTTTGGGCCACGTACTCGTCATGCGCTGCACCTGGGCTCGGTTCATTCGGCCCTGGCCTCTGCCCTGTGCCTGCGACTCGGTTGTCACCGCGTCCTCCGGTGCCGTCCCGCCAGCGGCGCCAAGCATCGCAAAAACCGTAGTACCCGCGAACAGCATCCCAATGCTTCGTACCATCAATTCCCTCATAATTCTTCTCCCTGGTCAGTCTTGCGGTTTGAACAGCATCGCACGAAAACGCAACAGCCATGCCTTTTCTGCAACACAGGATAGTATCAGTTTGTACCAATGGTGGCTCGCTTGCGCTGCCGAGTCCGACTTTTTTTCTCCTGCAATGCCGTTTTGCTGGATTTGAACACGCGCTGTAGCTTGGATTACCCGGCGTCCGGTTGCTCGCCTGCCATATCAACATCGTTTCGGGGACTGAGATGAGAAAGCATTCCGACCTCACTGACAGGATTCGCTACCGTATCCTCGCTGGCCTGCACCTGGGGCATCTCGAGCACGGCTGCAGCGTTCCTGGAATTCGGCAGCTCGCCCGCGACATGGGAGCCGATCATCGTTCGGTGGCGAACGCGTATCGCACTCTCGAGCAGGAAGGGCTGGTCGAAATCCGGGGCAGGTCTGGAGTCTACCTGTCGAGGCAGGCATGGATGCCTGAGACCGGGGCCATCGCGGAAGCGTCATGGATGGCAGACCTGATGGTCGACGCGTGGCGCCAGCGTGTTCGTATACCTGATCTTCCCGACCTGGTACGCAGGTACACAGAAGCAGGCCGGCTTCGGTGCCTGTGTGTCGAGTCGAGTGAAGATTGTCTGGTTGCTCTTTGCGATGAGCTGAGCGAGGATTTCGGGCTGGATACAACGCCGTTTCGCTTCGCAACGGCCGGTGACAGCGGCGCTGAGCCGTCAGCGGAGCTCGAGAGCCTTCGCGATGCCATCGTAGCTTCCGATCTGGTAGTGACGCTTACCTTCCACGCCGGACCCGTTCGCGAAATCGCGAGGCAACTGGGTAAGCCGATCGTCGTGGTCGCCGTCCACGCTGAACTTTCGGGAGCCATCGACCGATGCCTTGCGGAACGACCGCTGACCTTCGTCGTAGCGGATCCGCTTTTCGGAGACCGCATTTTCGCAATGCACGGCACCGATGAAACGGTCCGTGACAGGATACGGGTCGTGCTTGCCGAGGACGACGGGGCGATTGCCGAACTCGACCGATCCGAACCTGTGTTCCTTACGCGTGCAGCCTCGGCTTCACTCGGAGAATGCGGGCTTCGCCCGCTGCTTCCCCCATCACCATCCATTTCCACGGAGGCAGCATGTGAACTCTCCAAAGTCATTATCCGCCTGCGTCAGGTGCCAGTGAACAACGAGGGTTCCTCTTCCAAAGCGCTGCTGCAGAAGTACGAACCCTGACAGCGTATTTCTGATCCAGAACTCCAGGCCACCTTTCAGACGCGAAGTATCCTGATAGATTTACTCGGCAATGAAGCCGGGCTTGAAATTTGGTCTCGCCGCCCTCGTTTTCGCGGCGCTGACGTCGGCGGTCGGGGAGGCGCAGGAGAACCCCGCAAAGCGACTTTCGAGTATCGTCGGTGTTGCCATTGAAGAGTATGGTAAGGCATTCGACGAGAAAGGCCGGCTCGTATCACAGGTCGAGTACGCCGAAACGACGTCGTTTCTCGAGGACGCGCGGCAGGTGGCGCAACGCCTTCGTGGCTACAATGCACGCGCCAGCCAGGCCCTGCTCGATACGCTGACCACCGCGGTGCTGGCCAAGCGTGCTCCACCCGAAGTGAGCCTGATTCACGCCCGCTTCAATGGTGCACTTGGGGCGGCCGGTGCCCTGGACCTGCCCACCGCCGCCCTCGACACCAGCGCGGGACATGCCCTCTACACTGCCAACTGCGCTTCCTGCCACGGCGACCGCGGTCTGGGTGATGGCCCTGCCGCCAGATCCCTCCCCATCGAGCCCCCACCGATCGGATCGTCCTCGGGTCTTCCCGATCTCAGCCCGACGCTCGCATATAACGTCGTGACCGTCGGTATTCGCGGCAGCCCGATGCCGTCTTTTGCAAGCCTGTCGCCGCAACAGCGCTGGAATATCGTCAACTACGTGTACACGCTGCGGGGCACGCAGATGCAGATTCCCGCCGCTGCCGACGCAACCGCAGCGCCCGGCGACGAAGCCGCGCGCTCGGTTCTCGCACTGCTGGACAGTGCCCTCGATTTCGCAAGAGCGGGTCGAACTGCCGACGCCGGTGACAGGGCGTTCGACGCTTACATCGCGTTCGAACCGCTGGAAACCCCGGCCCGCGCGAAGCAACCCGGGCTCGTCGCCTCGATGGAACGACAGTTCGCCGACTTCAAGGGAGCGTTGCGCGGGAAAGACCTGAGTATCGCCGAGCGTGCGCGGGACGCGATTGCCCTCGACCTGCCCCGCGTCGTGGCGCTCACGCGTCCAACGGAAGGTAGATGGGGAACGTTTCTTCAGTCGCTCCTGATCATCCTGCGCGAAGGCTTCGAGGCAATTCTGGTGATCGGCGCCGTCGTCGCATTCCTCATCAAGACCGGTCATCGCGAACGCCTTCGCGCAATCTGGACCGGCGTTGCGGCCGGGCTCGCCGCGAGTGTGCTGATGGCGATCGTCCTGCAGAGTTTCTTCGCGCGACTCCCTGCCAGCCGCGAGATCATCGAAGGGATGACGATGCTGATCGCTGTCGCCGTCCTGTTCTCCGTCAGTTACTGGCTGATTTCCAAGGTCGAAGCTGCCAAGTGGCAGAAGTTCATCCGTGAAAAGGTCAATACCGCATTGGATCACGGCGGCGGCAAGGCACTGGCAATCGTTGCTTTCCTCGCGGTGTTTCGCGAAGGCGCTGAGACGGCATTGTTCTATCAGGCGCTCTTCAGTGAGGGCGATGTCGCCATCCCCCTGGTGCTTGGAATGGTTGCGGGATTCGCCTTGCTCGCTGTGATCTTTACCCTCTTCTACCGGTTCGGTGTGAAAATACCGATGCGGCCGTTTTTCGCCGGGACAAGCGTGCTCCTTTATTATCTGGCTTTCGTGTTTCTGGGGAAGGGTATACGCGAGCTTCAGGAAGGAAATGTGGTACCGATTACGGTACTCAACGCAATGCCCAGCATCCCGGCGATGGGAATATTTCCAAGCGCGGAAACACTGGTGGCACAGGGGGTTCTTCTCCTGCTGCTGGTGTTTGCGCTGCTGAAAACCTTTCTTCCCGCTCGGGACTCAGAGGAACCCGCGAACGCTGCGTAGTCAGTTCGCAAAGTTCATTGCCGGAACGGCAACGGCTGCCTTCACCGAAGAGCGACCGTCGCCGCCGTGCTAGCCCCCGCCCAGCACTTCGCGGGCATCCTCCAGCATATGCGACGGCACCATGACGTCGACACCGCGTGCAGTAGCCCCCGAAAATCCGGGGCCGAAGATGCCGATGATGTCATTTCCGCGGGCCACCGCGTCGATACCCGCCGACGCGAGTTGCTGCACCCCGAAGTCGGCCTCCAGGCCTGAGCTGCAGGTAGTCACCGTAACCCATGTGGGGGCATTTTCGGGCATCGATAACCCCGGTTATCTGTCTCTGGCTGCAGCGGTATCAGTGGCCGCCACGGTATCAGTGGGCGCCGCGCTTGCCATTTCATTCACCACCAAATCGATCTCAGGCCACCAGCCAAGGCTGTAGCGCGCGAGGGTTTGGAGATACCGCGCCCCGTCGTCACCATGCTTGTCCAGAACTACATCCGCCGCGCGCCGCACCGACGAAGCGTCGGCGTAGGGCGGCTCCAGATCCTCGGAGATCTTCCCATCGGTGTGCTCGACCCCGGCGGCATCGAGGAAAGTCACCTGGATTGCCGGCTCGAGATCGACGTACAGCAGTTGCAGCAGATCCAGCTCATCCTGCGAGTCTTCGGCACGTACGCGTACGACTTCACGCGCGAGACGGTCCACGGGCCAGGTCCTTAACGTTGCCGCACGGAACCCGCCGCCACGTTTCACAAGCCGCTGGACGTAGCGTTCGCGTGCCTCGGGTGTCGTACGCAATGCGTAGAGTACAAGCGCGACGCGGCGTTCAGGGATCAACGTTCGATATGGAGACGGAGTTGCCATGCGAGGAAAAGTAGCCATTCCCCGGCGGCCTGACGAAATGACCGCTGTCAAAGCGCATTCCCGCGATTAGAGTAATGCATGTGTGGAATTGCCGGTGCATGGGGAGCGATTGACGGAGCCGGCGTAACCGGCGAAATGCTGGAGGTGCTGCGGCATCGCGGGCCTGACGCACGCGGAGTTCACGCGGCCGCTGCCGGAGCCATCGGTTGCGCCCGGCTCGCGATCGTGGATGTCGCGGGCGGCGACCAGCCGCTCTACAATGCTGGCGGCTCGACGGCGGTGGTTGCCAACGGTGAGATCTATAACCATCTGTCGCTGAAAGAGGCTCTGGGAAATACCTACCAGTTCACGTCAGGCTCGGATACCGAGGCAATCATCGCCTTGTATGAAGCATACGGCGTCGAAGCAGCTTCGCGACTGAACGGCATCTTCGCGTTCGCTATCGCCGACGGATCGAATCTCGTGCTCGGCCGGGATCCGCTGGGTGTCAAGCCCCTTTACATGGGATCCCATACAAATGCAGGCGAACAAAATGAGCTGGTCTTTGCGTCGGAGCTGAAAGCGCTGCTCGGACGTGCCTCCGAAGTCCGCCCTTTGCCCCCTGGGTGTACGTTCACGCCGCAGGAAGGCGTTCAGCGATACTACAGCGTGCCGGAGGGCTGGATAGGCGATCGGCCAACGCGTCGACCCATGTACGCCGACATCCGGAGCAAGCTTGAGTCGGCCGTGCAATCGCAACTGATGGGCGATGGTCCCGTTGGCGTGTTTCTTTCGGGTGGACTCGACAGCAGCCTCGTGGCGGCGATGGCACGCCCGCATATTGGCGAGCTGCACACCTTCGCGGTTGGGATAGAGGGAAGCGCCGACCTGATCGCTGCCCGCCAGTGCGCCCGGCACATTCAGTCACGCCATCATGAACGGATCATCACACCACTGGAGATCGCTGAAAAGCTTCCCGAGATAATCTGGCGGCTGGAGTCGTACAGCAGCCCTCTGGTACGAGCGGCGATACCCAATTATTTCTGCGCCGAGCTCGCGTCGAATCACGTAAAGGCAGTGCTGACAGGCGAAGGGGCCGACGAGCTGTTCGCCGGCTACGGGTATCACATGGATTACAGAAATCCATCGATCCTCCACCGCGAGCTCCATCGCAGCGTGCAGGAGCTGCATCGAACCAACCTTCAGCGCGCAGACCGGATGTCGATGGCGCACAGTGTCGAAGCGAGAGTTCCCTTTCTCGATACCGGCGTCGTTCAGTGCGCCATGGATATTAGCCCGCAGCTCAAGATTGTCCGGCCAAAGCCATGGAGCCGACGGGTCGGCAAATGGGTCCTGCGTCAATCGTTCAGCGGGCTTCTCCCCGATCCGCTGCTCTGGCGGCCCAAGGAGACATTCAACCGGGGCAGTGGTGTCGACGCCGCAATGCCGGCGATTCTGGCGTCATTCGCCGGGAAACAATCACTTCCGGAGTATCGCGCGGCAAATCCGAAAGATCGGATCGCCGACGCTGAGGAGATGGTCTTTCACCAGCTCCTGTTCAGCGCGTGCGGAGGGGCTCGGGTGTTACTCGACAACGTGTACCACTGGAAGCCCGATGTTCTGAAAGAGCGACACTCGGCGGCTGCGAAGCTGGCAAGGAAGCTCGCGCCCGCGTACAATAGGCGCGGACACAGCTGAATGACTGCATCGGCGCGCAGACGCGTTGCATGTACAAAAATCTCACGCCGATCCTGGAGCACCAATTGACACCTCACCGATTTTTGCTGCGAGCTGCCTCAATCGCCGCGGTATTCGCCGTCGCTGCGCTGTCACCCCGCCACGTGTTATCGCAGGGTGCAACTCCCGGTGCCGCCGACTCCATCAAATACAGGTACGCGACCACCGCGCGCCTCGATGCGTTGAAGGCAGAAGCGGTCAAGGAAATCGATGCCCGGGCAAAGCTCATCCAGGTGATGGTCGATCAGGTGTTCTCATACGGCGAGCTGGGGTTTCAGGAATTTGAGACGTCGAAATATCTGACTGGCATTCTCGAGCAGAATGGGTTCAAGGTCGAGCGCGGTGTCGCGGGAATTCCAACGGCGTTCGTCGCGCGCTGGGGTTCGGGCAAACCGGTGATATCGCTGGGCTCGGATATCGATGACATCCCTCAGGCGGGGCAGAAACCCGGCGTTGGCTACAGGGACGCGATGATCGCCGGTGCGCCCGGGCATGGGGAAGGGCACAATTCCGGAATGCCGCTCAACATCGCGGCGGCGATTGTCGTAAAGAAAATCATGCAGCGGGAGAAGCTCCCCGGCACTCTCGTTCTCTGGCCCGGAGTTGCCGAAGAGCAAATGGCGGGCAAGGCGTTCCTCGTGCGGGCCGGTGTTTTCAGGGACGTCGATATCACGCTGTTCACCCACGTGAGCAATTCGCTCTCAGTCGCGTGGGGGCAGTCATCGAACAATGCGCTCATATCCGCAATCTTCAAGTTCAAAGGGTCGAGTGCTCATGCGGCTGGCGCGCCATGGCGTGGGAAGAGCGCGCTCGACGCCGTCATGCTGATGGCGCAAGGGTGGGAAATGAAGCGTGAGCATCTCACTCTGCAGCAGCGCTCTCACTATGTGATTCCCGATGGCGGCGATCAGCCGAATGTAGTTCCGAGTACCGCGAGCATCTGGTTTTACTTCCGGGAACGCGATCATCCTCGCACGCTCGCGATGTTCGAGACGGCGAAGAAGATGGCGCAGGGCGCGGCGATGATGACCGAGACCGAAGTCGACACTGTCATGATGGTTGGATCCGGATGGAGCGCGCATTTCTCGCGGCCTGTCGCCGAGGCGATGTATCAGAACATCGCGAAGGTCGGCATGCCGGTGTGGGATGAAAAGGATCAGGCGCTCGCGAGGGGAATTCAGCGAGAGCTGAGCGCTCCGGACAGCGGACTCATTACCCAATCCGGAAGACTGAACGGGCCGGTAAACGAGGCGACGCGCATGGGGGGAGGGTCAGACGATATCGGCGACGTGAGCTGGAACGTGCCAACCATCAACCTCAACTTTCCGTCCAACATTCCCGGCCTGCCCGGTCACAACTGGGCAAACGCTATTTCAATGGCGACGCCGATTGCCCACAAGGGTGTCGTCGCAGGAGCAAAGGTTCAGGCGATGACGATGCTGGACATACTGCTGACGCCGAAGATCGTAAGCGACGCCTGGGAGTACTTCAACACGGTTCAGACCAGGGCTGTCAAGTACACACCGTTTTTTGCCGCGACTGACAAGCCTGCAATCTGGTTGAACGCCGATATCATGTCGGCGTACCGGCCCCAGATGCGAAAGCTCTACTACGACTCAAAAAAGTTCGGTAGTTATCTAGAGCAGCTTGGCATCACTTATCCCACACTGCGTGAAAAGGCGAAGCCTTGACCGAGCGAATCCGTGTGCTTAAGCCGCCTGTCGTTTTGCGTAAATGCCTGGCGAGGTAGGCGTCACGTTCCACCTCGCGTACATGATCGCCACGCCCCCCGCCGCAAAGATCAGAGCGATCACCTGCGCAATCGTCAGAGCCCCGCCGAACAACCGGTCATCCTTGGCTCGAAAAAATTCCACGATGAATCTCTCCACACCGGCAAGCGCGCAGTAGAAACCCATCAGCCAGCCTCGCGCATGCTTGTGATCGCGGAAATGCCACAGAATGAGAAACATCACGAAGCCCATGCCGACTTCGTAGATCTGCGTGGGATGTACAGCGATCACCTGATTCTGGGGCGTTCCCGGCGGAAAGCCAACGCCAAACATGCTGGACATGTTTCCGGCTGTCGAAGGCGGCGCACCTTCCGGAAATACTGTGGCCCAAGGGCCATTGAACGGGCGCCCGTAATCATCACCGACCGCCCAGCAACCGGTTCGCCCCACGGCGTAAGCGCCTGCGAGTGCAATACCCGATACATCGCTCATCCGCGCCAGGCCCAGCTTCTTCACTACGACCAGGGCCGAGACGGCGAGGATGCCGCCGATAAGGCCACCCCAGAAAACAAACCCCGCCCTGCTGACGAGCGAGCCGGCGTCCTGCGTCAGGATTGCATAGTAAATCTTCGCACCGAGCAGGCCACCAATCACTGCGGCAAAAACCATGTCGCCTGCAGGACCCGGATCCTCCCCGCGCCTGTCGAGCTCCTGCTGGAGGATTATCTGCCCGATTACAAAGGAAAGTAGTATCGCGAGCCCGAACCCTGTTATCTGCAAAGGGCCCAGTTCGTATGCGAGCGGATGATGAACGATCTGTGCAAAGATACGTGGCATCGCGTGAATGAAAATTGTCAGGCCGCGATCAGGCCGGGGATCGGCTGGCTCGCATGCGCGTTGAGATCAAATCCGGCATGCTCGCCACGTTCGTGACGAAACAGACCGGCGCGTGCGATCATCGCTGCGTTGTCCGTCGCCAGGCGCGGCGACGGCGCAAATACGTTAGCACCAATCTGCAACGCCCGCTCGGCGAGCACACTCGAGAGGGCCGTATTGCAGGCCACGCCGCCGCCAAGAACAATCCGCGTGCGGGAGTATTCACGTGCAGCACGCAGAGTCTTCTCGACGAGGGAGGCAACGAGTGCGTCCTGAAAACCGCGCGCAATGGCAGACCGGTCAACGTCGATATCGGAACTGCCGCGGACGGCATTCAGGGCGGCAGTCTTCAATCCGCTGAATGAAAACGCATAGTAGTCCTCGTCGCCGGGAGTGTCCGAGCGCCGCACCATCGGCGGCTTGAATCGAAAACGCGTTGGATCGCCTTCGCGCGCCAGCCTCTCAACATGACGGCCGCCGGGATAGGGAAGCCCGAGCATTTTCGCAACCTTGTCAAATGCCTCGCCGGCCGCGTCATCGCGAGTGGCGCCGAGCAGGCGGTAACGACCCCACGCTTCGACATCGAGTAGCATCGTGTGCCCACCCGAGACGAGCAAAGCTGTGAAAGGCGGCACCGCACTTTCATGCTCAAGCGATGTCGCGAACAGGTGCCCCTCCATGTGGTGGACCGGAACAACCGGGATGCCTTTAGCGAATCCCAGTGATTTTGCGTAGCACACGCCCACCAGCAATGCGCCGACGAGGCCTGGGGCAGATGTCACTGCGATGGCGTCGATGTCCTCAAGCCTGACATTTGCTTCGTTCAAAGCTCGCTCGACTACCGGAACGATACTCGTCAGGTGGGCGCGGGATGCAATCTCCGGAACCACACCTCCAAACACACGGTGGATGTCCTGCGAGAGGATCACAAGGGAACGCTGCTCGACATTGTTGCCACTGCCATCGATGACCGCCGCGGATGTTTCATCACACGAGGTCTCGATTCCAAGTATCAGGGGCAACGACTACTCTGCGCTTTCGGCAATCAACCGCTCGATCAGCGCGCGGTTGTCGGGTGAATTCCAGTCAGTCGCACCGATCAGTTTCTTCCGGATTATTCCGTCTCGCCCGAGGATCACGGTTTCGGGGTAACCTGTGGTCTGATACTGTCGGCTGATAGCCTTGGCGGGATCGTGAAGAATCTCGAAAGTGAGTCCATACTGTTCGACGAAATCCCGGACGAGCTGTTCGGTACCGGGATCATCGATGCTGACCGCCACAATTCGCAGACCCTTGTCCCCGTACGCCTTGTGCAACAGCTCCATGCTCGGCATTTCAATGCGGCATGGCCCACACCATGTTGCCCACACATTCAGCATCACTACCTGACCGCGGTAATCCTCGAGTGACTTCGATTCCGGCTGCGACGCCAGAGTGCTCGCGGTGAAGTCAGGGGCCCTGGATCCAAGGCCGAGCGGTGACATCTCATCGCCCAGCATCTGGCGCCCGACAATTGCGATCGCAAGCACGGCGACGAGTACGCCGAGTACCGTCGCGAATTGTTTTCGGCTGGTCATTCAGGATCCTTGCGAAAAGCCATATGGAATATCTCCGTATTCCGAGGTTGCCGTTGTTGTGTCGTCACGCCGTTTCGACGCAAAGTCCGCGAAGCACCCCGATCTCGCGACACGGATCGTCCGAGGTAAATATCGCACTGCCGGCCACAAACGTATCAGCGCCGGCACGCCAGACTTTTTCTATCGTCTCACGTGAAATGCCGCCATCGACTTCGAGTGCCGCCCCGCATCGCGAGTCGTCGAGCATGCGGCGCGCCCTCGCAACCTTTCCCGTCGAGGCATCAAGGAACTCCTGACCGCCGAAGCCGGGATTGACAGTCATGACGAGCACAAGATCGATGTCGCCGACTACTTCGCGCAGCGGCTCGAGGGAGGTCCCGGGATTCATCGCGACTCCCGCGAGACACCCGTGCTCCCGTATCAGGGCAAGCTGTCGCTGCAGATGAGGTGCGGCTTCCGAGTGAATCGTCATTCCCGTCGCGCCGGCATTTGCGAAGCTCTCGAAATACCTCTCGGGCTCCTCCACCATCATGTGAACGTCCAGATGGAGCGTCGTGATGCGGCGAACCGTCGCAATCATCTTCTCACCGAAAGTAATGTTGGGCACGAATCGGCCGTCCATCACATCCATGTGAATCATGTCTGCCCCGCCGGCGACGCACATGGCGATTTCGTCCGCCAGTTTTCCAAAGTCAGCGCTGAGCGCCGATGGCGCGATCCGGACCTTCACCAGGCACCGCCCGGCAAGCTGCTCGGCGACAGACGCGAAAGCGAGTCGGGCGGTACCAGTGTATCAATTGGCACAGCCTGAGGAACCGGTGGAAAACGCGAGATTGTCAGATTGACGCGGCCGCCGGCTGAGATCTTCTGACCTGGCGCCGGAACCTGCCCAATCACGGTGTTCTCAGGTTGTATCGAGCTCGTGTCGCGTGTGGTGCCGCCAACCTGAAGGCCGAGCTGTTCGATGGCCGACCGAGCGTCAGCGAGAGTCCTGCCGGTGAGATCCGGCAGCCCTACGGTCGCAGGGCCCTGACTGATGCCGATGTTAACCACCGCCGGCAACTGAAGTGTCGCACCGGCGGCCGGCTCACTGTCGATCACGGCCCCACGTGGCTGATCACCAGTTCGCTCCATCACCGATCCCATCTGAAAGCCCGCGTTCTCGATCGCAATTCGTGCCTGCTGCTGGCTCAGGCCGACGACATTGGGTACCGTCGCACCGCGCTGGCCACCGCTGATCGCAACCGTGACATCAACCCCGCGTTTCTGAAGACTGTTCGCTGGCGGATCCTGCTGCAGGATCTGATTCTCGGGGGTTGTCTTGTGAAAGCGTGTGTCGCCTTTGACTACCGGAAACCCGGACTTTTCGAGAGCCGCCGCTGCCTCATCGTAACTCATCCCGACAACATTGGGGACGCGCACGTTGTCGGGCAGTACGTCGGCCGGGAAGGCGAAAAAAAAGAGACCCACATAGGCGATCATGAACCCGAACATCGCAACCAGGAGGTAGGGAAATGCGCGCTTCGGCAGCGCGCGGAAACCCACTTACTGACCCCGTCGCAAACGCGCGGCAAACGCTCCGTCGGAACCGTGAACCTGCGGGAGCACTCGCAAAAAGCCTTCGTCAATTGTGTCAGGAGGCACCGATCCCGCCGGCGGCGCTTCGAGCGTGAAGGCAGAGTTCCGCGCCAGGAATCGCGCGATCTGCTGCTCGTTCTCCTCTGCTTCGAGAGAACACGTACTGTAAATCAGCAGTCCGCCCGGCCTTACCGCTGTTGCAGCGGCGTCGAGAATACCTGCCTGGAGTGCGGCCATGACAGATATGTCCGAGACCTTGAGGCGCCATCGAGCATCGGGATGCCGCCGGAACGTACCAGTGCCGGTGCACGGAACGTCGATGAGCACCGCATCCATTTCCTTCACCACCGGGAAGTGCGCATCACCAGCCACAACGAAAAGATTGTCGGCTTCGAGGCGAACTTTGTTCTCTATCAGTCGCTGGAGCCGGTGCACTGAGCGGTCAACCGCGATCACCGCTTTCGCAAGGCGAGCAAGCTCGAGCGCTTTCCCACCCGGAGCCGCGCAAAGATCAGCTACTGTGGAATCGGGAGCGATCGCGGCGTACTGTGTCACCAGCGTCGAGCCGGGATCCTGGACGAAAAACAACCCCTGTCTGAAGGCGCCGAGCTCGTTGAGAGAAATCCCGCCGCTTATAAGGAGACTGTCGCGCGCGAGCGGCGCATCTTCAACATCTACTCCGGCTGATTCGAGCATCGACTCCAGTTGTTCGCGCACGATGCCGTACGGCCGGATGACGAGGGGCGCCTCCGCATTGTTCTTCATCAGAAGAACCTCCGTCGCCTCGTCGCCCCACCGGGACAGCCAGCGCGCAATCAGCCACGACGGATGGGAATACTTCACAGCCAGCGCCTCGAGAGAGTCTGCCGGCACCGGAACTCGCAGGCTTTCGCTTTCTCTGTCGATGCGGCGCAGGACCGCGTTCATGAGTTTACTGGCGCCGATTCCATGTCTCACCTTGGCCAGTTCAACAGTCTGCGCAATTGCCGCGTACGCCGGGACGCTGCCCATGTGCAACAGCTGATATACGCCGAGCCGCATCAGATCCAGCAAATCGATGTCGACACGCCCCAGGCCCAGACGAACCCGCTCGGCCAGGATAGCGTCGAGTGCATTGCGCTGCCTGAGGGTGCCGTAAACAAGCTCCCGCAGCCATCGCCGGTCACGCGCGTCGAGCGGCGCGGCCCGGCGCTCGAACGCCGAGTCGAGCATTTCGCCGGCGTGAATGTCGGCCAGAATTCCCGCCGCGATAATGCGCGGGCTGGTGACTCCGCCAATGGCTGCGCTCTGAACGGCACCGCCCGGCGATGTCATGTGTTGAACATGCCGGTAAAAGGCGATGAAGGTACGGCGATCTCTCGACGCGGCATCCTCCCCGCGAGATACGCCAGACGCCCGGCCTCGACTGCCTGTTTCATCGCAGATGCCATTTGCACCGGATCCGAAGCAGCTGCAATCCCGGTGTTCATCAGAATCCCGTCGACGCCCTGCTCCATCACGATGCATGCATCCGATGCGGTACCGACCCCCGCATCCACAATTACCGGCACATGGAGCCGGTGTTTGATAGTGCGAATCGCGAATGGATTGAGCATTCCGAGGCCGGAGCCGATAGGCGAGGCAAGCGGCATCACCGCCACTGCGCCGGCGTCTTCGAGCCTCAAGGCTGCTATCAGGTCATCGTTGGTGTAGGCCATGACCTTGAATCCCTCGTCCGCCAGCGCGCGGGTGGCCTCGAGGAGCCCGGCTGTATCGGGAAGCAGAGTCTCGAGGTCGCCGATCACCTCGAGCTTGACCCACTCGTTGAAACCCGCAGCACGCGCGAGATGCGCATAGCGAATTGCCTCGTCGCTGTCATAACAGCCAGCGGTGTTGGCCAGCAGAAAAAAATGATCAGGGTCAAGATGGCGGAGTATTCCTTCGTCGTTGACTCGATTCAGATCTACTCTCCGCACCGCAACCGTCACCACCTCCGCCCCCGAAGCATCAATAGCCCGGATCATGTCGAGATTTGTGGCGTACTTGCCGGTGCCCACCATGAGTCGTGACCGGAATTCACGGCCTGCGATTGTCAGCGGCAGCATGCCGGGCGACGTCTCGACCGCCGTTCCTGTCATTCAGCCACCGCCAACGAAGTGCACTATCTCGACGATATCGCCATTGTCGAGGGTAATGAGAGGGAAGGCGGCGCGATCGCGGAGAATCTTTCGGTTGAGCTCGACGACAACCAGGCGGGGCTCGATGCCGAGAGTCGCGAGCAGTGCGGCGACCGTGCTATCGGGGCGTGCCTCGTGTGGCGCTCCGTTCACCGTCAGGGTGATCGTCGCGCCC